>JAEEVE010000085.1 GCA_016290765.1 Muribaculaceae bacterium | reverse complement strand
TCCCAGCACATGACTGAACTCGTGTGCCATCGTGCCGATGCCCAGGGGGATGGGATAGCCTTGTGACTCCCAACCATAAATCTCGGTTGAACTGGCATAGGCCGACAAATAAGTTCCATCATAACTAATCGCTTCCCAATGCTCATAGTCATAAAGATAAGCCTTGTGTGGCCAAAGATAGTCTCCATTGTTCCCGCTATAGTTTGCCGAGTAGCCAGCCACAAGGAAGTAGACCATGTCGACAGCTCCGTCACCATCGTTGTCATAATTGCTAAAGTCTACTATCTCGTCGGCTGCATCGAGGGCTGCCCAGAATATGCGCCAAGAGTTTTCAGTACCACCATGGTCAGTACTGGCATAGTCTACGTTGACAGGTCCGACAACATCAAACTGCGGCTTAAAGATGCCCCCCGACTGATCGCTGAAATAGTCATACATCGAACCCGTGCAGCGCTGGAAGCGTCCATTGAAGTTAAAGCCTGAATAATTCTCCTGATTGGCCATTTTGTCATAGAAATCGTGCGGGTCATCCATGCCAAACTGCCTATCGGTGTAGTTGATGAGGATAATCAGTCCACGGAAGTTAGAATAGTCCACCGTTGGCTCGCGGAATGCGGGATTCTGCGCGAATTCACGACTCTGACGAGCATGTTGTACGGCACCATCGGCACGCAGATGTGTACCCACCTGGCTGAGCAACTGACGCTCGGCCTGTGTGCGATGTGCTGCATCATGCGCCAGCAATCCAGACGAAGCCAGGACACCGCCGTGCTTGATAGCATACTCATAGCTGCCTGCTGAATTACGCAGCACGGTGTAGCCATCAACCGTGGTGTTGTAATGGAAAAACTCGTCACCCACCAAACGCAACATCAGGGTGGTGCCGTCGCTTTGGGTGACTGCCATCGGGGTCCTGTCGGCTGGAATGGCACAGCAAGCAACACCCAGAAGCAAACACATCAATAAGCTTGAAATAATTCTCATTGTATCGAAAAAAACAGGATTTAATAGGGTGTGCCCCGAAACAACCAAGACACACCCTTGAATTTTGTTTACTGTTACATTTATGCTTTTCCTAACATAATGTTGATGACTGCATTGACATCACTGATGTCGACGTTGCCGTCGCCATTGACGTCGGCTGCATCAACTTTGTCGGCCTTGCCGAGCATAATGTTGATGACAGCATTGACATCGCTGATGTCGACGGTGCCATCACCAGTGACATCTCCTGTGACACCCTGATTCGGTCCACCCTCCTCGCCAGTGTAGTAGACGGTAAAGTTGTCGACATAGACCGGTACCGTCTTGTGACCCGAGTTCTGAGACACACGGAAGCGGACGGATTGCGTATTTGTCACAGGCACCAACCAGTTGCATGACGAATTAACCGAGCCAGGGATCGTAATGGCATCGGCACCCACAACGTTCGTTGCTTTGGTCCACGTCGCTCCATCGTCAAGCGAGTATTGTAGCATCATCTTAGCAGCTGAGGATGACGTATTGTACACATTGCAACTGACCTCCTCGATGTTATAGTAGATGGGGGTTGCCGAAGTAAACTGGCTGGGGTAAACCATCTCAACAGCCTTTGTGCCAACGCAATAATCACTTGCTGGCTCCTTAACATAACTCTTGGCGAAGTCCCATTGTGCAAAGATGCCCTCAACTCCCTTGGTCGGCGAAGTAGTCATCACGGGCATGTCCTCGAATGTCTCGACCAATGAAGGCCACATTTCGTCTTCCTTGAGAAGTACATTGAACGTGATCACGCCATCGTTCTCACGGATGTTGTCAAGCTTGAGACGGCACTCGGTCTTGTCCCAAGTGACCAAAGCAGGAGCAGTTGTGTTACTTAGTCGAGTAATGCCCATTGTTCCAGGGAAGGGGTCAGAGGCCAAGTCACCACTAGTAGTATTACCGGCTCTCACCAGCTCAAAGTAGTTGCGCGACTCCTTGTCATTGACACTATTAGTGACCCAAATGTAGGATGACGACGAGTCGACGCGCGATACAATCATGCCATGTCCTGGCAGGAAGCGGTCCCAAGTCGTCTTCTGGCGGTTGTCGAGAATAAAATACTCTTTTGCCTTCGGGCTCTTGATGATGTATCCCGTGTTTGACGTGTTCAGTGCCTCGAGGGTGAAGCTGCCTGGCTCGCGAATGACCGTGGGTGTTGCCCAACCCAGAGCGTAACGCTGGAAGATGGAGTGACAACAAGGTGTGCGGCCATAGTTATAGTCGGCACCACCTGCCATGATGTCCCATCCACCTGGATCGTGGCTCTGGCCATCGGTGGCATAGTTAGTATCGTAGAAGTCGGGCAATCCCAGCACATGGCTGAACTCGTGGCAGAACGTTCCGATACCCTCAAGAATATAGGAACCCTCAGAGCCTAACATCTCGGTCGAGCATGCATAACGGTCAAACGACTTGCCATCAAGCCTTGTAGTCATGAGTTGGCGAGACTCGTGGGGCCACAACAGACCTGAGTTGTTGCCTTGCACGTGCGAGCCCCAACCGGCTACAAGGAAGAACACGTTGTCAACCACGCCATCGTTGTCACCATCGTAATCGGCGAAGTTTACCTGTGAATCGACAGACTGGAGCGCTTGCTTGAAGATAGTCCTTGAGTTGGCATCGCACTGTGTGGCTTTATAGGTTGAATTCACTGGTCCTATAACATCAAACTCAGGGTCAAACTTTCCTGATGACTGGTCGAAGAAAAAGTCACGCACAGAGCCATCGAAGTTGCCATAATAGTTCGACGAGCCATCCTCGTTAGTATAACCAGTATAGTTCTTCTCACTTGTCATGCGAGTGTAGAACGCTTGAGCATCACTGCGGGTAAATTTGACATCCGTGAAGTTGATGAGGATAATCAGTCCGCGGAAGTTTGCCTGGTTAAAAATTCTGGAAGGCCCTTCGACATTTGCCGAGCGGCGCACCTTACTGCGATTAACCATCTCGCGGTCGGTGATGTTCTTGCTCAAGCCGGCAAGCAACGAAACCTCGTTGGCATTGCGCTGATTGACATCATGGGCTTGCACGCCTGTCGAGCGCAGCCGATTGCCTTCGAGCACGGCATACTCCCATGCGCCATTCTCGCTCTGCAGCACGGTATAGCCATCGGTAGTGGTCGAGAAATGATAATACTCATCGCCATGCAACACTAGCATGACCGTCGAGCCGTCGGGCTGCACACACTTTACAGCGCCCGACAATGCCGGACGAGCCCAGCCAGTGATGGTCATGAGCATCAGCGCGGCAACTAGAAGAATCTTTTTCATTATCTTGATGTTTATGCCTCGGTAAGAAGCGGTTATTAATATAATGTCAACCGTAGAATGTCGCCTTGCCCGAAATGGTGCCGAGAAGGGACAATATTGAGGGTGCAAATTTCGGCATTTTTGTCCGACCTTGCAAATAAAAAATGTAAAAAAACTGCCAGCCCCGATGGCATAACCAATGTTTCACGCAATAGAGTTATTAACAACCATGCTGACTTATCAACATTTCAATGTATTTAACGGAATTTATGACCGATGTTCCACGAAAAAGCATTTCCTTTGCAGCCGTGAAACATTTTTGAATTTTCTATGGGAAAAACAATCGCAATAGCTAACCAGAAAGGTGGCGTGGGAAAGACTACCACGGCCATCAACCTTGCAGCGTCTCTTGCCATGAACCACAAGCGTGTGCTACTCATCGATGCCGACCCACAGGCCAATGCCACATCCGGTCTGGGTGTGGAGCCGAAGCAGATGACATCGACCATATATGAATGTCTGGTTGATGAATATCCCATGACCAGTGCCGCAGTGAATACATGTGTCGAGGGACTGGACATCGTGGGCTCGCGTATCGACCTAGTGGGGGCAGAGCTTGAACTCATCAACAAAGAAAACCGCGAAAATGTCCTGCGACGCTCGATTGAGGGTGCCAAGCAGGCTTACGACTATATCCTCATCGACTGCAGCCCGTCGCTGGGACTGATCACTGTCAATGCCCTGACGGCAGCCGACAGTGTCATCATCCCCGTGCAAGCCGAATACTTTGCGTTGGAGGGCATCAGCAAACTGCTGAATACTGTGCGCATTATCAAATCCAAGCTCAATCCAGCCCTGCGCATTGAGGGCTTCCTGCTCACGATGTACGACGCGCGGTTGCGTCTGGCCAACCAGATTTACGAGGAGCTGAAAAGCCACTTTGGTGACATGGTGTTCAACACGGTTATTCCGCGCAACATTAAGCTCAGTGAGGCACCTAGTCACGGGCTGCCTGCCATCCTCTATGACCCAAACAGCCGTGGAGCCACAAGCCACCTGCAATTGGCCAAGGAACTAATAGGTCGTGGCCGCCGCAAATAGTACTTTAACCTACTTGCAGACGTGATTGGCGCTAGCTTTGACAAAAGTGCTGAAAACGAACTAGTTATATTTAACTACCTTTGACTACTTAACTAATTTGAAAGGATGAAACGCAATGCATTGGGCCGTGGGCTCGACTCGATTTTCTCGAACGACGAGATTCAGACTGGCGGATCGTCGGCCATTAACGAAATACCTATCTCGCAGATCAGTCCCAACCCTGACCAGCCACGTCACTCGTTTGACGAGAATGCGCTCGAAGAATTGGCCACATCCATCCGCGAGTTGGGCATTATCCAGCCGCTGACCCTGCGCAGCCTGGACAATGGTCAGTACCAGATTATCTCGGGTGAACGCCGATATCGCGCTGCCAAGATGGCTGGGCTGGAAACCGTGCCTGCCTATGTGCGTACGGCCGATGATAGCGAGGTAACCGAGATGGCGCTGATTGAGAACATCCAGCGCGAAGACTTGAATGCCATCGAAATTGCATTGGCGTTTCGCAAACTCATCGACCAGTATCATCTGACGCAGGATCGTCTAAGCGAGCGCATTGGCAAGAACCGTGCTACTATCGCCAACTTTTTGCGTCTGCTCAAGTTGCCTGCCGAGGTACAGTTGGGTCTGCGCGATAAGGCGGTAGACATGGGCCACGCACGCGCATTGCTCTCGATCGAGAAACCATCGCTCCAGTTGCGCCTCTATAACGAGATTCAGAAGAAAGGACTGTCGGTGCGGCAGGTCGAGCAGCTGGCCAAACAGTACCAACAAGCCGATGAACTGGGCGAGAAGTTGCCCGAGGTGACCAGCAAGCCAGCCACGAGCCGTGCGATGTCAATCCTGCAGAAGCATCTCACCACCTCATTTGGCGTGCCGGTCAAGGTCAGCACGAATGCCAGCGGAAAAGGGAAAATTACCTTCTCGTTTGCCGATAACGCACAGCTTGAGAAGATTATTAACATGTTTGACCAACTCAAAACCAAGTGACCTGGCGAATCACATATCTGCAAGCCATCACACTGGTTATAGTCATGATGACGACTCTGGCAGTACACGCCACGAGTGGCCAATGGTGCGAATCGTTAATGCTGGATGACACCACGCAAGTGGTGCGGCGCCATGTGCGCACACCGGTTGTCATTCCTCACGATACCACCACACAGCGCCATGTGACCGTCGTTGACTTGGCAGGCGACACGCTGCACTTTTCCAGTGCCGACTCATTGCGCAACATCGAGGGCATCGAGTTGCTGGGCGACACCATCGCGGTGAGTTCGCTGGGCCGTGTCAGGGTATTCAATCCAGATCCGCAGCGGGCCCTATGGCTATCGGCACTCTGCCCGGGTCTGGGGCAAATCTACAACCGCCGCTACTGGAAGTTGCCCATCGTGGTTGGAGCCTTTGTGGGACTGACCTACGGCACATCGTGGAACAACCGCATGCTCAACGACTATAGCCGCGCCTATCGCGATGCGATGGACAACGATCCCGATACGCGCAGTTACATGGACTTCTACCCGCCAACGGTCAAAGAGAGCGATCTGGACATGGCGTGGCTGCAAAAGGCCCTCCGCAACAAGCGCGACAACTACCGCCGCTACCGTGATTTGTGCATCATCGGCATGGTGGGTGTCTACTTGCTCAACATCGTCGACGCCTATGTCGACGCGTCACTGGCTCACTTCGACATCTCGCCCGACCTATCGATGCAGGTGCGCCCTGCGGTCATCGCCCCACCTCAATCTATATCGCCACTGAAGACCTCCGTTGGCCTGCAGTGCGCGATAAATTTCTAGCTTGTAACTAATAAAAAATGAACGATATATGAGAAAGTATTTAACACTTGTGTGTGCGGCTGGGTTGGCAATTGCCGGCTGGGCTGGACCACGCAACAACATCCTCACGCTCAAACAGTCAATCACCGACCACGACATCGTGTTCCCTGAGAGCTTTGAGACCGATACCCGCGCGTTGATGGAGAACTGGTATTTGCAGAACTACACCATCCTCGACTCGGATGTCGAGAATAAGGACGTGGGCGAGGTGAGCGAGGATGAGTACATCAAGCGCCTTAAGGCGATGCCCACTATTATCGAAATGCCCTACAACCAGGTGGTGCGTAGCTACATTGACCGCTATGTGAAGCGCAACCGCACTCTGGTTGAGGAAATGCTGGGCATGAGCCTCTATTACATGCCCATCTTCGAGCAGGCCCTGGAGAAAGAGGGACTGCCACTTGAACTGAAGTATCTGCCAGTAATCGAGAGTGCGTTGAACCCCAATGCCGTGTCGCGCGCCGGAGCGGCCGGACTGTGGCAGTTCATGGTGGGAACAGGCAAGGGACTAGGCTTGGAGGTGAACTCGTTGGTCGATGAGCGTCGCGATCCCTACCGCTCGTCCGAGAAAGCAGCAACCTACCTCAAGGATCTTTACAGCATTTACAACGACTGGTCACTGGCCATCGCTGCCTATAACTGCGGTCCAGCCAATGTCAACAAGGCACTGAAACGCGCCGGTGGCGAGGATCCAGACTTCTGGGATATTTACAACTATTTGCCTCGCGAGACCCGCGGTTATGTGCCTGCATTTATCGCGGCGAACTATATCATGACCTATTTTAAGAGGCACAACATCAGCCCGGGTCTAGCACGCAAGCCACTCATCACCGACACAATCAGCATCAGCCAGCGCGTACACTTCAACCAGATTGCCCACGTGCTGAACATGCCCATCGAGGAGATTCGTGTGCTCAACCCGCAATACCGTCAGGATGTGATTCCAGGCAACAATCACCCCTACACGCTGGTTCTGCCGTCACAACAGGTCTACAGCTACATCATGAGCGAGGATAGCATCCTGGCATGGCATCCCGAGGTGTATAACCACCGCGATGTGGTTGAACCAGGTGGCACAACGGTCAACAGCGACAAGGACGAAAGCAACTACACCTATGAGACACGCACGGTAACTGAGTATCACAAGGTGCGTCGTGGCGAGACTGCCAGCAGCATCGCTGCTCACTATGGCATGAGTCCCAGTACCTTCGCTTCTATCAACGGTCTGCGTGGTGGCTATGTCAAGCGCGGTCAGGTAGTGAAGGTGCAGACTCAGAAGCGCGTGCGTGTCAAGCGAGAAGAAACCGAAGGCGTAGGCCAGGAGCTGACTGCCCAGGTGGAAGGTGACATTGAGAAAAAAATTGACGAGGATGAACCCGATGACAGAGAGACGGCACAAATTGACGAGGTGAAACAGGTGGAAAAGGCAGCCAGTGAGGCACGACGCCACGGGCCACAGACCATTCACATTGAGTCACCAAAGCCCGCACCCAAGGCCGAGAAGCCTCGTCAGGAAACTCGTCAGGATTCACGCCAGTGGCACCAGCGCAACGAGCGCTATGCCGATAAGCGTGGTCGTGGCAAGGGACGATCGCAGGAAGAGAACTACAAGCACTCGCGTAGCAGCAGCAAGCGTGGTGACAGTGCCAAGCGCGGCAAGCAAGCAAAGGCCGAGAAGCCTGCTCCGACAACCGAATACAACATCAAGAAAGGTGAGTCGCTGAGCGAGATTGCCGAGAAGACAGGTACTACGGTCGATGCTTTGCGCAAGGCCAATCACATCAGCGGTGATAAGATCAAGGCTGGCGACAACATCAAGATTCCTGGTAAGGGCGGCAGTAAAGCCTCTGGAAAGACCAGCGCCAAGAGCAGCAAGGCCAGCAAGTCAAGCAAGTCCAGCAGCAAGAGCAGCGGCACCAAGACTAGCAAGTCAAGCGGCAAGAAGAGAAAACGCTGATTAAGTTAATACCTTATAAGAATAAGAGGGTGTGTCGTGGCACACCCTCTTTCACATTATGAGGTAGCATGTGAGGAGCAGGGTGGCGATGGCTATTGTGTAGGCTAGCATGAAGAGGGCGAATGAGCGTTGGCGACAGCTGGTGAGTAGGGTGATGGCAGCGAGTGTCATCCACCAGGGCTGGAAGGCGAGGATGTAGCGGCTGACGGTGCCTGCCGTCATGTAGGCGATACCCACATAGCACACCATAGGGAACCACGCCCAAGCGGCCCACAGCCATCCGTGCCGCCATGAGCGGAATAGGTAGAAATATAGCACCACGCCCGAGAGTAAGTACCACCCCAGCCGCAAACGCGGCGCGATCGATAGCAATGACAATCCATCGCCCGACGGCAACCAGGGGAAGGGGATGATCCACTGCACACCACAGGCCAGGGGCAGGTAAAGCAGTTTCTTCCACACGGGGTAGTGGAAATAATCGCCCAGGATGCGCTGATACACCCCTTCGGGCGCAAAGATTGTCGCCATACCGTTCTCGCCTGTGACATTATTAACCTGCTGGACGACAGTATAATGGTCGGTCATCGCCATGCCCAGCCACCAGCACACCAGGGTGATGGAGAATAGGGCAACGTAATAACGCCATTGCCTGAACTTTCCCGCCGCCGCCATCATCACGATGCCGATGAACAGGAAGTTGACATACTTTGCCCTGATGGCGGCCAGCAAGAGACACCCCAGGGCAAAAATCAATACAGAATGCACAATGCTCCATTCAGAGTCGCGAGTTGTGACCTTGCTTCGATTCACTTCTTGTGGTACCAGGCCATAGGCAATCAGGGTGATAGCGAGGTAGGCCCAGGACTCTTTGAGCATCCCAGCACCTTGTGACATAAAGAATGCCATCATGGCTAGCAACGCCATTGCCAAGGTTGCCACACGCGCATGCTGCACACATGCGACCCGTGAAGCCAACTTCCCTGTCAGCACGATGGTGAACAGAGTGATCATCACATTGGCCGCCACGGGCCAGATGATGCTTACCCCCAGCACATGCCACAAGGCAAGAATGATGATGGGATATCCCCAAAAGGTCACCGTGGGCTCAACAGCACTGCCGTCATAGTGTGCCAACGCCCAGTCGTAGTAGTTGGCGGCATCATTATATAGTTGTGGCATGGCGAAGGAAGCTCCACTGCCCAACGTAGCGTGGTGGACAAATGAGATGGCGATGACCGCCAGCCACAGCGCCGCCACCAGCAACACACCGTGTCCTGCCAGCGTGGCGTGGTCGCTGCGTCCATAGGCCCATCGTGGCACAGCGTAGGCCACTGCCAGTGCCACTGTCATCTTTGCCGCCTGTACCACAGGATAGGACACTGCAGTCACCCCCGCCACCAGCAGGAGCGCCAGCACCTCGGCACCGATGAGCCATGTGATATGTTGTCGTGTCGTGCCCATTTTCACGGCAAAGGTACGAATAAAATAAGAATTAAGGATTAAGAATTAAGAATTTTCAGCCGATGTGACCGCTTGCTTTGCTTCGTGCAATCGTAAGGATTTTTTGGACAAATCGGGGCATCTTGAGCGAAAAACAACTTTTTTTGTGCCAAAAGCGGGGAACGTGTCAGAAAATTTTGTACTTTTGCTCTTTCAAGGCAAAAAAACGAGCGATGGCCGACGACGTGATTCAAATAGACATTGACCAGGTGCTGCAGACCCGCGCTGCGCGCTACTACCGCTACATCCCCGGTTTCGTGGTGAGGTGGCTCGAGCGGCTCATCTGCCAGGACGAGATCAACGCGATGTTGCGCAAGATTGGTGATAAGCGCGATGTTGAGGCGGCCGATGTGGTGCTTGACGAGCTGAACATCACCTTGCAGCCTGTGGGCATGGAAAACATCCCCGAAGAAGGGCGGTTCATCTTCGCCAGCAACCATCCGTTGGGCGGACTGGACGGGTTGGCGTTGATTTCGCTTTTCGGTCACCACTACCATGGCGAGATCCGCTTCCTGGTCAAC
>JAEEVE010000084.1 GCA_016290765.1 Muribaculaceae bacterium | reverse complement strand
CACCGCTCAGAGAACTGTTCGATAAGACTTATTCCAATGATGTCAAAGAGCAATTTGGTCCCCTTATTCCGGGGTTGTTTGATTAATATTTAACTCGTCCCAATTTTAACGGGACACTAATGATTATACATTATTCATTATTCATTAGAAAACTACCACCTTATACGCCTGGTGGCTGGAGCGCGTCGTCAGGATGTAGATGCCCGAGGGTAGGGTGATCGTGTCATCATTTCGCACCTCATTGAGGCGTCGCACCACTTGCCCGCGCGTGTTGTAGATCACCACGTCCTCGAGCGGCTCGCCACACTTCACGACCACGCCGCCAGCAGTCATCAGCAAGGCCAAGGGGCGATCGGCTTCCACACCGGTAATGCCGCTATGGTCGATGGTGATGACGTTTGACTCGGGCGACAAGTAGCCCAGACGGTAGCTCTGCACGCTATAGGTGTGGATGTGCTGGGGGTTGCGGTCGGTGAACTCGTAGGTGGTCTGTTGGTCATCGTCGGTAGCGAATGCCTCACTGTCCACCACATTGCCCTGCTTGTCATAGATGGTGCGGTTCACCACATAGTAATCGACCTCGTCGCCTGTGGGTTGCCACGAGGCTATGTAAGTGCTGTCGGTGATTTCCTGGGCGGGCAAGGCGGTAACGGCACGCAGGTTGGGCACCGCGCGGCAAGTGGCAAAGAGGCCCATGCCAAAGCTGCCCGTGAGGCCGCCGTCGCTGATGACAAGGCGCGTCTTGTGTTCGCCAAGCTCCGAGGGTGTGTAGGTGATGGTCAGCGGATAGCCTTGAGGGCTATTGGCGGTCTGGCGGTCGATAGATGTCACGGCGCTCTTGAACATGGCGGCATCGTCACGATAGATGGTCACCGAGAGGTTGCTCGTCAAGTTATGGCCCTTGACATAGACGGTAATGCTCAGGCTCTTGCCCAAAGCAACCTCGCCAAAGAATACTTCGCTGTCCTGAACGGGCGAAATCAGTTCGGGCGGGCCCGTAATGACGTCATTGCCGCCAGTGAACACCTCACCGGCACGGTTGCCCCAGATGTACTCAATCAGGTCGGGGAAGTCAATAAACGGGTTACGGTTGTTCTGGCAACGGTACACCGCATCGTTGCGGGCTTTCTCCTTGTCGCTCACGGGGTCTTCACGAGCCCATCGCAGCAGCAGTTCGACCGACCACCCGTTGAGCGTGAGCCATGTGTTGTTGACCATCATCCAGGTGTACTTCCACTGGTAGTCTTGGTAGGCTGCTGCCATATAGAAATAGGTGCGGGCAAAGTCGCCCTTGTAGCGGTCATCGGGCTCAAACACGACGCTCGAGCCGCCGCCTTGGCCAGTCATGGGCGTACCGGTCTTGGTCACGCCGTTGTCAAACTGGACGCGCGACACCTCGCCCAAGGGATAGTGAAGCTTGGCACCGTTGGCATCGGCATCGCTAGGGTATAGGTGGTTCAAGTCGGTATAGGCAATGTAGCCTTGACTCTCGTTATAGCCGCCCCACCAGCTCTTGGGCAGGGCGTGCTCCTTGTTCATGCCGCTGGTGCTGTTGCCCAGGCGAGAACTGAAGTAATAGGTATAGTCGCTATACATGTCCCACACGCGGCGCGGGTCATCGGGCATGCAGTCGGTTTGTGGAAAATAGGTCCACAAGCTGCCATAGCTGTGCACGGTGCGCTGGATGGCCAGGTCGTGGATGGCGTTCTTCAATGCCTGACCGCTCTTGCCGCTGAGCGTGTTATAGTAGCCTACAGGCACGTCGGCCAGTGCGGAGAGCACCACAGCAACGGCACTGAGCATCATGAGTAAAGATCTTTTCATAAGCAATTAGTTTTTTAGGCCGTAAAGGTACATATTTTTTTGCCAAGTGGCAAATATTGCCAATAAGAATCATTATTTCGCTCGAAAATCTTGAGATTTCCACATTTTGGCACTATCTTTGCATTCTAAACTGAACGGAGTCCCCCTAACCCCCTAAAGGAGGAACTGCTATATAGTTAGGGGGACAAACTCAACTCTATTATGAACCACCTGTCTCCGATGCAGCTAGGCATCTTAACACTAGCATTATTTTTCCTGCTGGGCGTGTTTATCTACTTCACACGCAGGCGCTCAGACAATGATCTGGCAGTATTGACTGCAAAGAATGATGAGCCCGACACGGTCGATGACTATGTGGAGGCCCATGGCGAACCCGAGGCGGTTGTCGTTCTTGATGCCACGCGCAGTAACGAACTCAACAGCGTAATCCTGGTCTATGAGCACGAGTTGGTGGTCAATGGCGAGCCCATTGAGCGCAGCAAGGTGACTAATGTCACCTTCAACAACGCCAACAACCCCTACGTCAACAGCGACTACCAGTTGGTGCTCACCACCACCATCCCCGACAAGACCACTGTCAAGACCCGCGTCGGCAGTGACTCACAGTGGGCCAGTGAGGTCGCCACACAGCTGGCACAGTACATCTAAGGGGTCAGGGGTAAGAAGTCAGGGCGCCAATGTGCAATCCGGACTGACCCCTGAAGGCGCGTCAGCGCCCCTTAAAGGCCAAAGGCCCCTCACATCTGCTGGAAGCCTGGTCGGTACAATAAGCCCATTTATCCGACACGCTGCTGGACTCGTCGATTGCGGCAAAAAGGGCATGTAACTTCACATCGTTTGGCGCGTCTAAAAGACAAAGATGTTTCACTTGTCACCAACCAGCAATGGTGGTGACGCAAAGACCAAACGCTATGAAGACTAAAGTTATTATCTCAGCAATCGCCGCAATGGCCATGATGATGCCCGGCATAGCCGAGGCACGTAACAACCACCGTCCTGCCGACATGGGCAAGCACCGTACCGAGGTGAGACTCGCGCACAACCATCGCTCGGTGGCACATCGTCCAGTAGCTCACTTGAGTCATCGTCCTGCTATGGGAGCACGATTTGACCGCCGCCCAGTACACGGACGCTTCGTCAAGGTCGACCGTGAGCGCCTCTGGCTCGCCAATGGAGTCCTATACCGAGTCCTTCCTGCACGTCACGGACACGTCTATGTCGTCGTCGGATACATCAAGTAGGCCATGAATGAGAATGGCTGCGCCCACACGGGCTGGTCATCTACTCATAAAAACAGCGCCGCGGCTCAATATCGAGTCGCGGCGCATAATTTCACTAGCTAAAAGCTAAATGCTAAAAGCTAAAAGCTTTACTTCACAACCACCTTCTTGCCATTGTGGATGTAGATGCCGGCGGGCAGGTTGTTGCCGTTCATCTTCTGGCCCATCAGGTTGTAGTAGTTGTTGTCACCCTTGACCTCGCTCTTGACAGTGTCAATAGCAGTGGTCTCTTCCTTAGTGACAATCATCTTGATACCCTCAACTTGAGCCTTGATGGGTACACTGACAAGCTTGATGTTGTAAGTGCCAGCCTCGGGCAGACGGAAGTTAGCGCCAGGAGTTTCGAGCGAAATCTCACCACCCAGCAATTCCTCAGTGATAGCGAAGTGACCAACACCGTTGTCATCTGCACCACCTAACCAGATCCAGCCTTCTCCATCTGCTACATCAGGAGTGATGAGCTTGAATTCTTGGTTAGTGTCATTCTCACCTTGAGCCTCGACAATGATGGTAGCACCTTCCTCGCCGATCTCAATTCCTTCTTCCTCGGCCCAGCCGTTGAAACCGCCAACTACATAGTAGACAGCATCTTCCTGGCCAGCAGGCAGCGTGGTGAAGATAACGCTCTCGCTCCAAGCCGAAACCTTGTCGCCCTCGGCGCGGACACGGTTCACGCCTTGAACCTGAACCTCATAGGTGGTCTCAGGAGTCAACTCGTCGATGGTGAAAGGATTGTCAACATCCTCAACCTCGGTCCAGTCGGGAATCTCCTTCGGATCGGGAACAGTGATGTCGATGTCGTCGACATACAATCTCCACTGGTCGGTGCAGTTGTAGTGACGGATGATGATGTAACCCATGCCCTCATAGGAGCTCAGGTCGAACGAGTATTCAGTCCATTCATTATAGACCGGTTCGAAGTCCTCGTTAACCTGTGTGAGTGCTTCGGCGCCAGCCGCGATGACTGCTTCAAGGTCTTCTCCAGTGGCCACAAACACGCCCAGATTGTCAGGATAACTAGAAGAATAGTTCATTGCAGTGAACTTCAGCGAGCCACCCAGCTTGGCGGGGAAGATAAGCCAGTTGTCGGGCGAGAGTGCGCCGCCACTGTAGCTAGCCGAAGTAAAGCAAAGATCGTTCTCATTTTTCGGGTTAACAGCTAAGCCCCAGTTGTTGCCATCACTATCGGCGTCATAGATATAGACACCCTCAAGCTGTGCAGGATAGATCTCCTCGTCATAGGGCAGGTCAATGAAGCGGTTGGTCTCGGCGATGTTAACATACTCGCGATAGCGCAGGTTGTTGGTCACATTGTCGCTGCCGAGAGTCCAAGAAACAACAGCATCGGTTGAACCGGGCTCTACCACGATGTTGGTGGGCACACCAGGATCGTTCATTGCAACAGCGTTGGGATCAAAGGTAAGGTCGTCAACGTTCAGCATGAACATGTCGGTGACATTGTAGTGACGGATAGCGAAGTAGCCTGTCTGGCCTGCGTAGGCGTTCAGGTCAAACTCATACTCGACATATTCGCCAGTAGCGGTGCAGTTAGAACCCACCTGAACAAAGTTTGCCAAGTTACTGGGGTCGCCAACACAAACAAACACACCAAACACCTCGCTAGCATAGTTGGCATCCTGACCTGCAGCAAAGAACTTCACTGCGCCACCCAGGGTAACCTCGGGCGAAATCAACCAGTTGTCGGGAGTGAGCGCACCGGCACCGTCATTGTCGTAGCTCTTTGAAGAAATCAGACCTTCACCACTGTGAGGAGTCATACGACCCGTCTCAACACCAGTCATGTTGTAGTACTCCCAGTTGAAGCCGTCACCGTCGCTGTCGACGATAGTGAACTGGGCAAATTGCTCAGCATCCTCAAAGTCCCAAGTGGTAGCCTCGCTGATAGCCTTGGCACCACGCATGTGCTGAACCTCAATTGCCTGAGGAACCAAGCCGTTAGCACGGGTGGATGCAATTTCAGTTCTACTCTTCGGGAGAGTTTTCACAGTCTTGCTGATGGGGGTAACTGCGCTAGCGCACAGGGCACCACCCAGCAACAAAGCCAATAATGTAATCTTCTTCATAAATACAGAAAATTAAAGAGTTAAACAAAAAGGTTATTTATTCGCCGACAAATATACGACTTTAATTTAAAATAGCAAAGCATTTTTCGGAAAAATGCTATTTTTTGGCGAAATTTCTACTTTTTTGTTTCTCTACTATTCTAGTTTCATGGAAATTTTCTGCCAACGGTATCTCCCAAGCTAAAAGAGGTGGACGCAGGCCAGATAAGCGTGTGCATTGTATATGCATTAAAACGGGTAGCTGATGTCCCACAAGAACAACGCATGTGCAGGCATCGACTCACCAGCCTTGCAACGGTCTTTCTGCTCAATGATGCCGCAGAACTCCTCTACGCTGATCTTGTGAAGACCCACATCGACTAGTGTGCCCACAATGGCACGAACCATGTTGCGCAGAAAACGGTCGGCTGTGATGGTAAACACCCACTGCTCACCCTCGCGCTCCCATCGCGCGTGCGTGATATGGCAAAGGTTGGTCTTCACGTCGGTGTGCAGCTTGCTGAACGATGTGAAATCTCGGTATTCAAGCAGTCGCGCAGCAGCCTCGTTCATCAGCGCAAAGTCCAGGTCGGCACGGCAGTGCCAACTCAAGGGGTATAGGAATGGCGATTTACTCGTGTGAGCAAAGTATTTATAGGTGCGGCTGGTGGCATCAAAGCGAGCGTGCGCATCGGCATGCACTGGCACAATCGAGTGGATGGCGATGTCACGACCCACCAGGCCGTTCAACTTGTGGCACAGCAATCCCAGGTCGGCAATAGGCTCGTCTACATCAAAGTGGGCCACCATCAGGCGCGCGTTCACACCCGTGTCGGTGCGGCCCGCACCGGTGAGCGCGACGGGGTGGCGCAGCACCGTGGCCATCGCTTTCTCGATGGTCTCCTGTACGCTCGTGTCGTGGGGTTGTATCTGCCAGCCGTGGTACCCCGCACCACGGTAGCTCAGTCGCATGAAATATCGCACTTTCTATTATTTTAATAATGAGGACTCCTCTAGTTCATCTAGCACATCTAGAGCATCTAGCCACCGCAAAAATAACTAAAAAAATCAGTTCTGCAGCAAAAAAACGCCACATTTCAAAAAAAATCACTATTTTTGTCGTTCAAATTATTGTCGAACCACTAAAAAGCATACTACGTTGACTGGCATGAACAAATGGCGCATCGAGGACAGCGCCGAACTTTACAACATCAAGGGATGGGGACTCAAGTACTTCTCGATCAACGAGCAGGGACACATCACCGTCACACCCAAGCAGAGCAGCGTCTCAGTTGACCTGCGTGAGGTCATGGAGGAACTGCGCGAGCGCAACATCTCGGCACCTGCATTGCTGCGATTCCCCGACATCCTTGACAACCGCATCGAGCAACTCGCCGGATGCTTCAAGAAGGCTGCCAAGGAATATGAGTACCAGGGCGAGAACTTCATCATTTATCCCATCAAGGTCAACCAGATGCAGCCCGTCGTTGAGGAACTGGTCACACACGGAAGGAGGTTCAACATTGGCCTCGAGGCTGGCTCCAAGCCCGAGCTGCATGCCGTGCTGGCCATTAACATGGCCGACATCAAGGCTAACTCGCCTATCATCTGCAACGGCTACAAGGACCGGGGGTACATCGAGCTGGCCCTGCTGGCGCAGAAGATGGGACGACGCATCTTCCTGGTTGTCGAGAAATTCAATGAGCTGGTGCTCATCAACGAGATTGCACAACGCCTGGGCATCAAGCCTAACATCGGCATACGCATCAAGCTCTCGAGCAGTGGCAGTGGCAAGTGGGAAGAGAGTGGGGGAGACCGAAGCAAGTTCGGGCTCAACACCAGCGAACTCTTCACCGCGCTCGACTACCTCAAGGAGCACAATATGGTCGACTGTCTCAAACTCATACACTTCCACATCGGAAGCCAGGTGACCATGATACGCCGCATCAAGAACGCACTGCGCGAGGCAGCGCAGTTCTATGTGCAGTTGTGCAAGATGGGCTATGATATCGAGCTCGTCGATATTGGAGGTGGCTTGGGTGTGGACTATGATGGCACACTCAACAGTGCCAGCAGCCACTCGATGAACTACAGCATCCAGGAGTATGTCAACGATGCCGTTTATACGTTTGTCGATGCCAGCAACAAGAATGGCCTCAAGCATCCCAACATCATCAACGAGAGCGGACGCTCGCTCACAGCCCACCACTCGGTACTCGTGCTCGATGTGCTCGAGACTGCAGGTTTGCCACAGTGGGACGACGATGTCGATCAGGTGACGCCCGAGGACGACGAGTTGGTGCGCGACCTTTACGAAATCTGGGACAAGATTAACCAGACACGACTCATCGAGTACTGGCACGACGCCCTGCAGATTCGCGAGGAGGCACTGGACCGCTTCAGCCTGGGACTCATCGACTTGCGCACGCGTGCTATGGTTGAGAAACTCTTCTGGAGCGTGGCCCGCGACGTCAACGACATCGTCAACAACATGAAGCACGCCCCCGAAGAGCTGCGCTCGGTCACCAAGATGTTGCCCGAGAAATACTTCTGCAACTTCTCGCTCTTCCAGTCACTGCCCGACTCATGGGCCATCGACCAGGTCTTCCCCGTCGTGCCCCTGCAGCGCCTGGGCGAACGCCCCGACAGGTTGGCAACCATCCAGGACATCACTTGCGACAGCGACGGCAAGATAGCCAACTTCATCTCGCAGCAAGGCGTTGCGCACTCATTGCCCGTGCACCGCATCAAGCCCGGTGAGCATTATTACCTGGGCGTGTTCCTCGTTGGAGCTTACCAGGAGATTTTGGGCGACCTGCACAACCTTTTCGGTGACACCAACGCTGTCCACATCGATGTCTACAAGGATCATTATGAGATTGACCAAGTGATTGACGGTGAAACTGTCGCCGAGGTTCTCGACTACGTCCAGTTCAGCCCCAAGCAGCTGGTGCGCAACGTTGAGTCATGGGTCAATGAGAGTGTCCGCTCAGGAAAGATCACCAGCGAGGAAGGCAACGACTTTGTCCGTAACTACCGATCTGGTCTCTACGGCTACACCTATCTCGAGAAAGACTAAGCGTGTAGCAACAGATAAGAGCTCTCACCTCGGTCTCCCCTATGCCGCAGCACCTGCTGCGGCCTTTTTCATCTTAAAAAATCACAAAAACACACCTTATTATAGAATAATTCTCAATTCTCAATTATTAATTCTCAATTATTTGCTACCTTTGCGCGATTTTTTACAAGTTATAGAAATTTTTTATGTTTACACCTACTAAGAAAACCATCGCACTGGCCGACGGGCGCGAAATCACCCTCGAGACCGGAAAGCTTGCAAAGCAAGCCGATGGAGCTGTTGAGCTGAGACTGGGCAACACGATGATCCTTGCCACAGTCACCTCGGCCAAGGAGGCCGACGACGGGGTTGATTTTATGCCCCTCACTGTTGAATACAAAGAAAAATTCTCGGCTTTTGGCCGATTCCCAGGCGGATTCACCAAGCGTGAAGGCCGCGCAAGCGACTACGAAATCCTGACGGCACGTCTCGTTGACCGTGTGTTGAGGCCGTTGTTCCCTTCGAACTACCACGCCAACACCATTGTCCACATCATCATGTTCTCGAGCGATGGCATCGATGCTCCCGATGCATTGGCAGGATTGGCTGCATCGGCGGCTATCGCTGTTAGCGATGTGCCATTTGAGGAGCCCATCGCCGAGGTGCGTGTGGCACGCATCGACGGACAGTTTGTCATCGACCCCACTTTCGAGCAGATTGAAAAAGCCGACATGGAACTGATGGTAGGTGCAACATATGATAACATCATGATGGTCGAGGGCGAGATGAACGAGGTTAGTGAGGACGAACTCATTGCTGCACTAAAGGCTGCACACGAGGCCATCAAGCCCATGTGCCTTGTTCAGAAGGAACTGGCTGCCGAACTCGGCGTCACCAAGCGTGAATATTGCCACGAGGTCGACGACGAGGATATCAAGGCTCGCCTGCGCGAGGAGGTTTATCCCAAGTGCTACGCTGTGGCCAAGGCTGGCAGCGCCGACAAGCAGTGGCGCAACGAGCAGTTTGACAAAGCCTACGAAGAGTTCATGGAGACCATTCCCGAGGAGGAGCGCGAGGAGAAGAAGCCTATGATTGACCGCTACTTCCACGATGTGCAGCGCGACGCCGTGCGCCGTTGCATCCTCGACGAGCACATCCGTCTCGACGGTCGTCGCACCGACGAGATTCGTCCCATCACCTGCGAGCCCGATTATTTGCCTTATCCTCACGGATCGGCACTCTTCACTCGTGGCGAGACCCAGGCACTGGCAACCGTCACGCTGGGCACCAAGCTCGACGAGAAACTTGTCGACGATGCCCTGCGCCATGAGAACGAGCGTTTCCTGCTCCACTACAACTTCCCCGCTTTCTCCACTGGCGAGGCAAGAGCACCCCGTGGCGTCAGCCGTCGTGAGATTGGTCACGGCAATCTGGCACACCGCGCGCTCAAGCGCATGATTCCCGATGATTTCCCCTACACCATGCGCATCGTCAGCGACATCCTCGAGAGCAATGGATCGTCATCGATGGCTACCGTATGTGCTGGCTGCATGGCCATGCTCGACGCGGGTGTCAAGATGAAGAAGCCCGTCGCTGGTATTGCTATGGGTCTGATCACCGACGAGGGCAATGTCAAGCATGCAGTGCTTAGCGATATCCTCGGTGACGAGGACCATCTGGGCGACATGGACTTCAAGGTCACTGGTACCGTCGATGGTATCACCGCTACACAGATGGACATCAAGTGCGACGGACTCCCCTACGAGGTGCTTGAGCAGGCACTGCGTCAGGCCAATGAAGGTCGTCTGCACATCCTCAACCTCATCAACCAGGCTATCCCTGCACCGCGCGAAGACTACAAGCCTCACGTGCCGCGCATCGTTACAATGACCGTCGACAAGGAGTTTATCGGTGCTATCATTGGCAAGGGTGGAGAGGGCATCCAGGGCATCCAGGAGGAGACTGGTGCAGTTATCACCATCGAC
>JAEEVE010000083.1 GCA_016290765.1 Muribaculaceae bacterium | reverse complement strand
TGCTCGACCTGTGCAACCGCGCCGCCCAGCGCATCGTCAGCGAGCGATACGAGGGGATTAATTAATCCCGGAGGGGAATAACTGTGTTACAATAAACTCGGATTATCGCAGTCGTTGACCGCCAATGGCTTAATATCTTTCTTCTATTTTGAATAAAATGGACATATTGCAAGACATAGGCTTATTTGAAGATGTTAAGAGTCTCATCAATGCAACCAAAAGTCGCCTGGCTGTTCAAGTGAATTGTGAACTAACCACGCTCTATTGGGAGATAGGCCATTGCATTAACGTGAACATCTTATCGAACGACAGGGCAGATTATGGGAAATCAATTGTCGCGACACTGTCACGACAATTACAAAATGAGTTTGGTGAGATGGGTTTCTCTGAAAAGAACTTATGGCGTATGATGCAATTTGCAACATTGTTCCCCGACAAACAAATTGTCGTAACACTGTCACGACAATTAACTTGGAGTCACGTAGTCGCTTTATTGCCCATCACAGATGACTTGAAACGCAAGTTCTATATTGAAATGTGCAGGATTGAGCATTGGAGCGTGAGGGCACTGCGAGACAAGATAAATGGAATGTTATATGAGCGTACAGCAATTAGCCGTAAACCAGAGTCAACCATCTCGGCAGAACTAGCGGAAATGTCACATGGCAAAATATCCCCAGATCTCGTTTTTCAAGATCCATATCTATTAGGATTGCTCGGAATCAAAGATTCGTTTTCAGAAAAAGACCTTGAAAATGCAATCTTATCAGAATTGCAGAAATTCATTATTGAAATTGGCTCTGATTTTGCCTTTTTGGCGCGACAGAAACGCATCACAATTGACAATGAAGATTATTATATAGATTTACTGTTCTACCACAGAAGATTGAAATGCCTTGTAGCAATAGATTTGAAAATTGGTCCTTTCAAGGCAGCATATAAAGGCCAAATGGAGTTATATCTCCGTTGGCTAGAAAAGTATGAAACGATTGAAGGAGAAAACAAGCCCATAGGTTTGATACTATGTGCGGGGAAAAATGATGAACATATCGAATTACTGCACTTAGATGAAACCAACATCAGAGTAGCAGAGTATTATACTGTATTACCCGAACGAAAAGAATTGGAACGAAAGCTTCAACTCTCAATAGAACGGGCAAGAAACAGAGTACTTACTGCACAAAATAATTAAATGTAAGTTCTATCAATGAATAAAATCCATCATATTTAAGAAAATGAGCGAGATATTATCATATAGCAACAAGACGTCGCGGGCGGGCAACGAGGACTGGATTGCCGTTGAGCCCTATCAGGACGACGACATCGCCCGCATCAAGGATCCTGATGGCGGTCTGAGCCGTAACCCACGCACCGCCATTCCCAGCCCGTTCGCCCAGCTGGACCTGGTAAAGAACGCGTTTTCGCAGCTGGCCAATCCCAACTTGCGCGGTGCCGCGATGAACGAGCGCCTGGTGTCGAATGCGCTGGACGTGATGCAACTGCTGTTCGACTTTGAGAACCACAAGGACTACTTGCGCATCGTGCGTTGGAACCGCGACGAGCAACTGCAGCAACTCAAGTCCGATCCCAACCACCGACTCTATGGCGAGACACTTGAGCTGTTCCTTGCCAGCGACACGGTGTACAACTTTGATGACCTCCAGGACTGGTACATTCTCATGTATGACAATATGGTGCTGGGCGGCACCAGTCCGTCGTCGCTTGTGATGGCGGCGCCCGTGAGCGGTCCCGTCGAGGCCATCAAGGTGGAGCAAGGCGTAACCCTGTTCTCGAGTGACCGCGCCCTGTGGCAGCGCGATGAGGACTTTGTCTACTACCTGTATCTGCTAATGAATGCCTATCCCGTGTTGCGTCAACGTGTGGGCTGTGTATACAGCTACATGATTCACAACATCGACTATCTGCGTCGCCAGCGCCCCGAGCTGTACCGTCGCATCACCGATGTGGTGCCCAACCTCAACGCGCTGAGCCATGATTTGGCCAATAGCGTACTCGAGCGACTAGAGCAGACGTTTGACCGCTTTGGCGGTAACAACGACGTGAGCGTGCTGGGCGCACGGTTCTACCACAAACGCGTGCTCGACATCCGCAGCAGCGCTTCGCAAAGTGACTTTGTCATCCAGCCCACCATGCCGCAACCCGAGGGAACCACCCTACCCCTGGTATTGCGCACGGGTTTCAATGGCTCGGTTGAACATTACCGCTATATCGACAAGGAGTGGGACAGCGCCACCGAAGTTCTCGCCGCTGGCATTCCCATGGCAGAACGCAAGCTGCCCGACACCAGCATCCAATACCCCTTCCTCACTACCGACGACCTGCTCACACCCGACCTGGTGCGCCTGAGCAACGCCATAGACACCGACCACTACTTTGACGGCAACCTCCGCTCCAATGGCCCCACCGCCACACGAGGCTACCTGTTGCCACTAAAGCCTGAGTTCTTCCGCTGG
The DNA here is from genome assembly GCA_016290765.1 of Muribaculaceae bacterium. GTDB lineage: Bacteria > Bacteroidota > Bacteroidia > Bacteroidales > Muribaculaceae > Sodaliphilus. The sequence continues at coordinate 7,814 of JAEEVE010000083.1, read as the reverse complement.
TTCACCGCCGCCGACCTGCGCGGTCGCGTCGTGGGCCGCAACATGCTGGACATCGAGGAACTGAGCGACGGCAGCGTGCAGGTGACCCTGCGCATTCCTGTCAAGAAACGTTGCATCGAGCTGACGCGGCGTTACCTGACTACGAGCGACCCCACCTGGCAATGGGACGAACGCCGAGGCACTGGGCGCATGATTGATGCAATTATGAGTGTGAGCATCTTCCCGTTTGTGCGCACCGAGCGCAATGACGATTACACCGTGCAGTTGTTCTCGATGATTCCCGACGGACAGGTAGCATTGCGCTTCTTGCGTGATGGTGCCACCACCGCTGGCGTCAACGCTTCGGACAAGGTGCGGCGCACTGGCGTGCCCACCACCAGCTACTATGACATCAGTGGCACATGGGACTATGCCGAGGCCACCGTGCGCATGCCGTTGGGCAACTTCACAGGCATCATTCTGCCACAATGGAAACCCTATGCCCCATCGGCACGTGAACTGGTGTTTGCCGTTGACTTTGGCACTACCAACACCCACCTCGAGTGGGCCGACCGTGGCCAGTCATCGCAACCGCTGACCTTTGATTGGAGCAGTGGCCAGGTGCTCATTGCCTCGCTGCTCAAGCAGGGTGGTCTGGATATCGCCGAGCAGCTGCAGCGCATCGAGTTCTTACCTCGCGTCATAGACTCGGTTTACGGCTTCCCGCTGCGCTCGTCGCTGGCCCGCAACCAGGGCAGTGACGGCGGCAACAAGCTGTTCCATGACCTGAACATACCGTTCCTGTATGAGCGCAAGTATTTTGACGGCTACGAGGTAACCACCAACCTCAAGTGGATGGGCGACACCACGCTTGCCCGCGAGTTCCTGCGCGAACTGATGCTCCTGATCAAGGCCAAGGCATTGCTCGAGAATGCCGACTTGAGCCGTACACAAGTCATCTACTTCTTCCCCGTGAGCATGGGCGGTAGCGACCGCCGCAAGCTGCAAGATGCATGGGAAGACCTTTATCGCACCTATATGGGTGACGACCTAACACACCTGCAGGCCTATCCCGAGAGTATAGCTCCTGCATTCTACTACAAGGGTGCCGCAGTAAGCGGCAGCAGCTATGTGAGCATCGATATCGGTGGCGGCACCAGCGACATCGTCGTCTACCAACCCACGGCCGACCGCCTGGGCAGCGTGCCCACTGCCATCTCATCGTTCCGCTTTGCCGGCAATGCGCTGTTTGGTGACGCCTTTGGCGAGCGTGATGCCGATACCAACCCCTTGCTACAGCACTACAGCCAGTACTTCACTCGCCTCATCGAGAATGACCGCACATCGGGCATCAGCTACCTGACAAGTATCTTGCAGGACATCATGCGCCAAAAGCGCAGCGAGGACATTAACGCCTTCTTGTTCTCGATTGAGAATGTTGAGGAACTGCGCAACCTGCGTGACATCGACCGCAACCTGTACAGCTATAATACACTGTTGCGCAACGATGAACAGCGCAAACTGGTGTTCCTCTACTTCTATTCGGCACTCATCTACTACATCGCACGCACCATGCGGGCACGCAACTTTGAGAAGCCCAAACAGGTGTACTTCAGTGGCACAGGTTCCAAGGTCCTGAACATCGTGGGTAGCCACGGCCAGGTTGAGGAACTGACCCAACGCATTATTGAGCGCGTGTTTGACGAGCAGTACACCGAAAACTTTGAGGTGAAGGTGGAGACCGAGTGTCCCAAGCAGATAACTTGCCGTGGTGGCATCAAACTCGAGAACCAGCGCCTGGATGGTCAGATCAACTCAAGCGTCTATAGTCCACGCAATGTGGTCGGACTGAAGTATTGCTACTCGATGCTGGGCAATGAGCAGCTGACGTTCGCGCAAGTGAACGACTTAGATACGCGTGAACAAATTGTGGCACAGGTACGGCAGTTCAACGACTTCTTTGTCACGTTGCTCGACAAGCCCACCAAGGATGACTTTGGCATCGACAACACCGTTTTGCGCATTTTCACCGACGTGGTTGGCAACGACCTGGACAACTACCTCGCCGCCGGCATTACCAGCTATCTGGGCGGTCGATACGAGCCTGACGATGTGGTCGAGGATGTACCGTTCTTCTATCCCATCATCGGCACCATTCGCTATAACCTGCTCAAGAACCTGTGCAACGAGGTGATACAGCGCGCCCGCACACAATCATAAACAATCAGCATCTAGCAATAGAAAACAATGAAAAAACTTATCCTCTCATGCCTGGCATGCCTGACGATGCTGGCAGCCATGGCGCAAAACGACAGTACGGCCCTGACTCCTGCACAATGGCAACACGCACTGGCGGTCATCGCACAATACGAGGCCCTGAATGCGGGCTATGGCCAGAAGTCGGAAACCTTTGAGGCGCAAGCACCACAGGGCTATACCCTCGACGACCTTGATGCCACTTATCGCCAGCAGCCCAAGTGGGGCGCCGTGTACAACCGCCTGAAAGCTCTAGAAAATGATGGCGGCACAATAGCACGCATCAAGGAACTGGCAGGGCCACTGGCACAGCACGTTGAGCGCGACATGACAGCCTACCTCAAGAAGCAGACTGCCACAGAACCACAAGTGGCACCCGCCGACACGGCAGCACCCGTGCCCGATACCCTGGCCGTGGCTGATGTGCCACAGGAGCCGGTCGACGAGAAAAAGGGAGGGTTCAATGGTCACTTGCTGTTTGACATCCTGCTGGCGCTGCTGGCACTAGGAGGCCTAGCGATGGCATGGCTCACGCGCAGCGAACTGAACAAGTTGCGCCGCGCCACGCGCAGCGAGTTAGAGACCACCAACGAGAACATGCAGCAACTGGCCAATGATGTGTCGCAACACGTCAAGGCACTGCTGCAGCGCGTAGGCAACATCGAGGCCAACCAGCACGTGATGAAACCGCGCCAGGTGTCACGCCGTGACGAGTTGACTGTAGAGGCTCCCGCCAAACGCGATGAGCAACCCACCGAGAAGACTTACTACTTATCAAAACCCGATGACAATGATTGCTTTAATCGCGTGAGCGAGGAATTTGAACTGGGCAATTCGCTCTTTGTACTAACTACTGCCGACGGCATACATGGCACCTACCAGGTGATTGACAACCGCGATGTGCACCGCTTTGCATTAATGATGCCCACCGAGAACTTGACACGCGCCTGCTCGGGCAACGCCATCCAGATGTCGGCAGGCATGTCACGCATCATCACCGACCGTCCTGGCGAGGCACAGTTCGACAATGGTCAGTGGCGCGTGATTGTTAAGGCAATCATCCACTACGAGGCATAGCAAGAAGTTTTCATCGTCTCCCCCAAGCCCCCTACAAGGGGGGACAATATTTATTATTAAAACATTTGAACTGGAGTTGTCCAAATTGTGGTAAACGGTTGGAGTTCTCTGAGGAGCAACTCGCCGAGACGCGCGGTGTGGTCGTGTGCCCGCAGTGCCTGTCGAGCGACAAGGTGCCAGGCTACGACGCACCGCGTCGGCAGCCAACAGCCCAACCCAACCGAGAAGGGAAAAACAAGAAGCAAGAAACAGGAATCAAAAACCAAGAAGAAAGAAGCATGACCACACCTCCAGCCCATAAGTCACGCCCCACTCCACCGCCCCATCGTGCAAAAATCTCGTTCAGCGAGAAACCATCAACGACCGGCACACCGCCCACTAAGCCCAAGAAGTCGGGAGGAAAAAAGAAAAAGTCCAAATCTTCGCCAAAGGGTTGCTTAGCACCCAAGTCCACCTGGGGTTGCTTGTGGCGCTCGATGGTGTATACCTTGTTGCTTCTCATCATATACATCATCTTCGGAGCACTGTTGCAAGGAGTATAAATAGTTGATAGTTAACATTTAACAGTCAATAGTTGATAGGCGGGGGATGGGCCTAAAAAACTGCAAGGTTGCAGAAATTCTGCAACCCTTTTTTTATATAGTAACTTTGCATCGTCGATAAAGACAAACCATGTTTAGCTCTAAAAAATACACGACGATGAAAACGAAGATTTTTAATGTGATGATTCTAGACAAGAGCGGCTCAATGAATAGCATCGCTCGTCAGGCAGTGACCGGTGTGAACGAGACACTCGCCAGCATCCGCAGCCAACAACTGAAGAACCCCGAGCAGGACAACTATGTGACTCTAGTCGCCTTTTGCGGCTGCGAGTTGAAGACCATCTATGATCAGGTGCCTATCGCCGAAACAAAAGACCTCACCGATAGCGACTACCGTCCTTGCTGCATGACTCCGCTGTATGATGCCATCGGCACCACCATCACCCGCATCCACCAATTGGTTTCGGCCGAGGACACTGCCGTGGCGGTGACCATCATCACCGACGGCTATGAGAACGCCTCTCGCGAGTTCTCGCACAAGGCCATCCAGTCGCTCATCGGCACCTACAAGGAAGAGGGCTGGCTGTTTGCCTACATTGGCGCCGACCACGATGTGGAGACAGTTGCCTACAGCCTACACATCGACAATGCCATGCAGTTTGAGAAGACCGAGGAAGGCACCAAGGAAATGTTTAAGCGCAATCGCGTCGCCCGCATGGGATGGAGTAAGCGAGTGTTGGCATGCATGGCCGAGCCCTGTGGCTCAATTGCTGAGAAGCGCTCCCGCCTCAAGAGTGCATCTGCAGACTTCTTTTCTATAGATGATGAAAACGATGCATAGGCCTCACAACCTCACCTAAAAACACACCCCGCATGAAAAACACATTCTTGCCATGTACACACGCAAGCCGCGCTCTGGGTTTCCCCTAGCGCGGCTTTTTAGTAATTGACAAACCATCCCAAAAACTCTCTACAGCTTCTCGCCGTAGAGGAGGTCACCGGCGTCACCCAGGCCGGGGACGATGTAGCTGTGTGCATTGAGGACGTGGTCGAGGTCGCAGGTCCAAATGGTGGTGCGGTCGGCGGGCAAGGTGTTTTTCACCCAATCGATAGCCTGATCTGTGGCGATGACACTGGCCACATGGATGTACGCCGGCTCACCGCGGGTGATCAGGGCACGATAGGCCAACTCCATGGATCGTCCAGTGGCAAGCATGGGGTCGGTGATAATGAGCGTCTTGCCTTCGATGCTGGGACTGGCGAGGTACTCGATGTTCACATCAAATTCGTCGCTTCCCTCACGGTACTCACGATAAGCACTGACAAATGCGTTCTCGGCATTGTCAAAGTAACTCAAGAAGCCCTCATGCAGGGCCAGGCCAGCACGCAGGATGGTAGCGACCACGACTTTGCTCGAGATGATGGGCGTCTGCGCTGTTGCCAATGGTGTTTCGGTGGCGATGGTGGTATAGTCCAGCCGCTTGGATATTTCGTAAGCCATGATTTGGCCCAAGCGATGCACGTTCAAGCGGAATCGCATGCGGTCGCGTTGAATGTCGCGGTCGCGCAGTTGCCGCATAAAGTGGTTGACCAACGAATGCTGGTCGCTAAGGTTGATACATTCCATAATTCTAATTTACCTCTTTAGCGAGATAGATGATCGTGGGGAAGTGATCACTAAATCCGTTGACAAACACGCCACCTGTGTAGGTGCGGAAGGGATATCCCTGACGGTCGCCCTCGTTGGTCTTGAGCAACTCACGGTTGAGCACCTCGGCCCGCAGGAAGGTGAGTTGGGGCTTCTCCTTGCTGTCGTAGTAGCGGGTGAAGTGACCGTTCATCATAATCTGGTCAAACAGGTTCCAACCGCCCTTATAGGCGAGGGTTCCGATGCCCTTGTCTAGGATTTTCCACCAAGGGTTGTACACGCCATGGTTGTCGGTGACATCCTTGATGTCGCGTTTTGCTCCTACAGCACGCGAGCAACTGGGGTCTTGCGGGTCGTCATTGAGGTCGCCCATGAAGATGATTCCCTGGTTGGGGTCGTCGCGCAACAGCGAGTCGATGGTCTGTCGCGCCATCATGCCGGCAGCCTCACGCAAGTAGCTCGATGCCTCTTGCCCGCCCAGTCGCGATGGCCAGTGGTTGACCATGACTGTTACTTTATCGCCAGCCAGCAACCCTGTGACACACAGCTGGTCGCGTGTGCGGAAATCTTCGTTGAAGAGGTCACCATAGCCTAGCGCGTCGAAGTAGCGTTTCTCCAGTCGCTGGTTGGTAACATTGAGCACCTTGAAGAGCCGTGGGTTGTAGAGCAGTCCCACATCGACGCCACGACGGTCGGGTCCATCGTGATGCACAACCTGATAGCGGCGACTTCTCAGTTCGGGCTGGCGCACGAGGTCGTCAAGAACGCTCTTGTTCTCAATCTCACTCACGCCGATGATGGCGGGGCCATCGGGAGTACCTGGTGTGACTATTTGGGCGATGGCATACGCCATGTTGTGCTGTTTCTGCCAGTACTTCTCGTGATTCCATTGGCGCGCACCGGCAGGCGAGAACTCCAGGTCGTAGGTGCCATTGGTGTTGATGGTGTCGAATAGGTTCTCCAGGTTGTAGAACATCACACCATACAAGTTGTATCTGCGGTCTTGTGCCACCAGTGGCAGCAACATCAATGCCGCGAGTGCGAATAAGGCTAATTTTTTCATTTCGTCAACGTTTTACAGATATTGGGGCAAAGTTAATAAAAAAATGCCAATCAGCAACTGCCGATTGACATTTTTTTGTCACAAGCCACAAAATCTAATGACTAATGGCTCACTTGATACAGCCCAGTTCGCGGCCCACCTTGATGAAGGCAGCGATGGCCTTGTCGAGGTGCTCACGCTCGTGTCCTGCGCTGAGCTGTACGCGGATGCGCGCCTGTCCCTTGGGCACGACGGGATAGTAGAAACCGGTGACATAAATGCCTTCCTCCTGCATGCGGGCAGCGAAGTCCTGCGACAGTTTGGCGTCGTAGAGCATCACAGCGCAAATGGCACTCTGCGTCGGCTTAATGTCGAAGCCTGCAGCCATCATCTTGTCGCGGAAGTAGTTGACATTGTCAACCAACTTGTCGTGCAACGCATTGCTCTCCTTGAGCATCTTGAACATCTCGATGGATGCGCCTACGATGCCTGGAGCAATCGAGTTGCTGAACAGGTATGGACGGCTGCGCTGGCGCAGCATGTCAATGATTTCCTTGCGGCCAGTGGTGAAGCCACCCATGGCACCGCCGAATGCCTTGCCCAGCGTGCCGGTGAAGATGTCGATGCGTCCGTAGAGGTCAAACTGCTCGGCCACACCGTGACCAGTCTTGCCCACCACGCCTGCCGAGTGCGACTCGTCGACCATGACCAGTGCGTCATACTTCTCGGCCAAGTCACAAATCTTATCCATCGGGGCCACGTTGCCGTCCATCGAGAACACGCCATCGGTAGCAATCACACGGAAGCGCTGTGCTTGAGCCTCCTTGAGGCAATTCTCCAGCTCGGCCATGTCGGCGTTGGCATAACGGTAGCGTTTTGCCTTGCACAAGCGCACGCCATCGATGATCGATGCATGGTTCAGTGCGTCACTGATAATGGCATCCTGGTCGGTCAACAGAGCTTCAAACAGTCCGCCGTTGGCATCAAAGCACGATCCGTAGAGGATGGCGTCGTCGGTGTGGAAGTAGTCGGCGATAGCAGCCTCCAGTTCCTTGTGCAGGTCCTGCGTGCCACAGATGAAGCGCACGCTCGACATGCCGTAGCCGTGTGTCTTCATCGCCTCGGTAGCGGCAGTGATCAGGCGCGGGTTGTTTGACAAGCCCAGGTAGTTGTTGGCACAGAAGTTGAGCACGTCGCTATCGGGGCGAACCTTGATGGCAGCACGTTGCTCAGTGGTGATAATACGCTCGTTCTTGTAGAGTCCGGCAGC
>JAEEVE010000005.1 GCA_016290765.1 Muribaculaceae bacterium | reverse complement strand
CTCAATCATCTCGTAGCGCTCCAGGCCGTAGTGCCCAGCATAGCCCTTCATGTTCATGATGGCGTCGATGCCCACGGTGTGCGCGTCGGTACCCGTCGAGGCGCCCACAATGACTATCTTGCGTCCAATGTTCTCCTTGATGTACTCGTCGGTCTCATACATGTCCATCGTGTTCGACTCCACCTTGGGAACATAGATGGTCGAGTAGTCGACCGTGTGGGTGCAGCTGCCGTAGCAGTTGAAGAAGGTGAAGCCTGGGGTCAATTCTTGGTAGAACACCACGCTGGGATTCTCCAGACCCATCTTGCGCAGCATCTGCTTGGCTGCCTCTACAGCCTCGGCACCACACGGTACGGGCAGCGTGAAGCTAAGCTGCACCTTGCCGTCATTCATCGTGTCGCCATACGGCTTTATCTTGGTGAGGTCTAAGGTTTTGTCGTAGTCCTTAGCCTCCATGCTATATAGTCCTTCGCTCATTGTTCTTGCTCTTTATCGTTTACCTTTCATTAACTCGACAAACGGGTTGAGGTAGTTCTCACCCTTCATGGTCACGCCCTCAAGGCCCTTGCCACCGTTCTTGGGACGCTTGACGTCACCGAAGATGCCCTTCTCAAGGGCAGTGAACAGGCCTTCCTTGGTGATGTCCTCCAGCAACTTGATGGTGTTGCCCAAAACCTCCTTGACGCGGGCGCGGCAGATGCCGCCCTCGGCAAATTCCATCTCCTCGCCTATGCTCTTCATGTTGTTGAAGATATACTTGGCGTTCTCGATCGACAAGTAACGATCGCTCATGAACGGAGTGTGGATGGCCTCGGTGGGCATACCCAACAGTTGGATGCCCTGGTGTGTCCAGATGCCGATGATGTTGAACAATGCGTCCTGGATATGGCCGCGGAAGATGTTGCCCGTCATGAACTTAGTCGGAGGCATGTACTTCAATGTGGCTTTCGGGAAAATCTCGCGTGTCATCTGAGCCTGTGCCAATTCAAGCAAGAAGCCGTTCTCCAGCATCGGGTCCATCTCAAAGGCGTGGCCCAGACCCATCTGCTCTTCGGGTAGACCGGCCATCAGAGCCAACTGCTCGTTGATGAGGTCCGAGGCAAGCACGGTGTGGGCAGCCTCAACGGCATCGGCGGTGGTGAGGTAGTTATCCTCGCCGGTGTTGATAATCACGCCAGCAAAACCGTTGATGATGCGGCTCATGTACTGGTCGATGAGCGTGCGTTGCATGTTGATGTCACGGAACAAGATGCCGTAGAGTGCGTCGTTCAGCATTACGTCAAGGCCCTCAAAGGCACCCATGATGGCAATCTCGGGCATGCACAAGCCTGAGCAATAGTTGCACAGGCGGATGTAACGGCCTTGTTCCTCGCCCACCTCGTCCAGCGCCTTGCGCATGATGCGGAAGTTCTCCTGTGTGGCAAATGTGCCACCGAAGCCTTCGGTCGTAGCGCCGTAGGGCACATAGTCCAGCAGACTCTGACCCGTGGTGCGAATCACGGCAATCACGTCAGCACCCTGACGGGCACCGGCTTGGGCTTGCACCACGTCTTCATAGATGTTACCCGTGGCGACGATGATGTACAAGTAGGGCTTGGGACCCTCGCCAATAGTTTCGAGGTAGTGCTCACGGCGGGCACGGCGGGCACGGATGCGGGCCATGCTCTCGTCGATGACTGGTTGCAGTGCGTCGGCAATCTGCTTGGGGTCGCGTGTCACCACCTGCGTGATGTCAATCTGGCCTGTAGCCACCTGTTCGGCAATCTGCTGGGGATTAAGACCCGTGCGAATCATCGCGTTAGCGATGAAGAACAGCGCGCCCTCGCCAAGGACGCCTTTGTCCTTCAGGGCCTCCACAACAACATTGGGCAGGGGCACCTCGTTGTCATCAACGCCATCAATGCCCATCAGGCGGCACAGCGTGCGCTCAACGGCCACTGTGGTGTACTGCTCAACGAATGTCTGAACATCCTGGGCAATACCCTTAGCCAACCCGCGGGCATACTCAACTTTTTCAAAATCTAATCCTAACTTGCTCTTTTGCATATGTTTATGTTTATGATGGTTAACGAGTTACATCGCCTCACTTTTTCAAGTAAGGGAAAGGTGTCGGCATCTGAATAACGCTTGAGAACAACGGACGTTACTACGCCGCTGCAAATTTAGCCAAAATTCCTTAATTAGGCAACAATCTAACCTCGATTGTCCCGAATTTTCGTTTGAGACAACGAATTATACAAAATGTTTGGCGGAATTCACGTTTAAAAACAGAACAAGTTTGTGCAATTCACGGTTTAGTCGGGGTGGTTTAGTAGGCTGCGGGCGTAGGCTAGCCATTCAGGGTCGATGCCTAGGCTTTGGGCGATATTCAGTGCCTCGTGCGGAGCCTCGCCGTCCTCAACCTCAACCAGGGTGTAATCCATCGTGCCGTTCTCAAATCCCTTGACGCGCAAGCAACGGGCATCACCGGGGTCGATGTCATAGTGGGTTGTCATTACCAGACTCACAGGACGGTCCTCCATCAGTCGCAGCAGGGCGGTGACTAGGGCAGTGCCTTCGGTGGGGTTGGTGGTGCGTGCGGGCTCATCGATGAGTGCTAGGATGCGAAGGTCGCTGCGTGAGGCCTGTACCACACGGTCGATGCTCTTCATCTCGGCGGCGAACGACGATAGGCCACGCTCTACCGATTGGTCGTCACCAATGCAGAAGTAAATCTCGTCTTTCACGGCAATCGTGGCATCATGGGCGGGAATGCCAAAACCAAATTGGAATAAATATTGACATAGTGTCAACGTCTTGAGCACCACGGTTTTGCCTCCCATGTTAGCACCAGTGATAAGCGTCGAGTTCATGCCGAAGGCGATGTCGACAGGCTGGAAGGTGCGTTTGACGTTGGCGAGTGCCGCGCGCACCTGCGGGTGGAACATGGCGTGATAGTGGGTTGTGGCATCGGTCGAGATAGTGGGGTAGCAGAGACCCATCTTTCGACACTGGTTGGCCTGTGCAAGCAGCACATCAATGCGTGCCAACGCCACCTGTGCTTGCTCAATAGCATCGGCAAAGGGATGCAATTGGTGGCTCAGGTCTTGTCGTACGCCCAGCTCCAACTCGTTGGCTTGTAGCAATAAATCTTCTTGCTGCTCAGGGTGTTGGCGCATCTGCGCCCGCAAGTCGCGCAGTTCGGCACAGTAAGCATCGTAGACATAGAATGTGGCGATCTTCATCCCGTCGGGGTCAAGGATGGTGATGACTTTGTCGAGCGCTGGAATTTCGACAGCATTAGCCATACCTTGTTCATTTAATAGGCGTGCCACGTCGGTTGAGAGAATGGCAAGATGCTTGACCTCAAACAGCTCGATATCATCGAGCGTGGCTCGCTGCCGCAAGTTCTGGATGGTCGTGCGGATGTCCTTCAGACCTTGCAAGCGGAATCGCAAAGTATTCAAGTGGGTAGCGTCTACCCGTGCAATAAAGTCATCAAACTGCCGCAACAGTGAGTAGGCAGCGGCAATCTCAGCGGCCGAGGTCATCATCGGTCGATCCAAAAGCCAACGACGGGCGTAGCCCGACTGCAGTTCCAGCTCGTCGAGCATATATCGCACTCCACAGGGCGAGTCAATCACATTCTTCAGTTGCATAGGTTTATTTCTTTTTCAGCAAGTCGTAGACGGGGAGGTGGATGGCCTCGGACAGGCGAGCGCAGAGCTGGTCGCTGTCGAGGTTGTAACCGCTGGGTGAAGTGGGGTTGACTGTCACGGCAATGAGGTGGCTCTTCTGCAGTACGCTCATGCGGCCGCCACTTTTAATAAATAGGTGAAATTGCTGGGGCGTAGCAAAAACCTTGGTGAAGTCCCGCACCACAAGTTCAACTTGCCGCAGGCACTTGTTGCGCCGCACTTTTTCGAGCAGCCCGTCAACCAGTGCACCAGCGACATAAAGCGTTTGGCACTGCTCCATGCCATCGAAGCGAATCTCTTGAGACAAGGCGGTCAGGCCATTAAGTTCGTGCAGCGTGCCGTCGCGGTTCACTGCCCACACGCCGCGTTCAAGTGGCATCAGCTGCTTCAGGTTGTCCTCGCTGGCAAGTGGCAGGTTGATGAGTTCAACCACAAACGCGGTCTTGTTGACAAGTGTAGTCAGATTGGCCGAGTAAGCAGCCCCAGTGGCCAGAATCATCGCCTGGCTCACGGCGGGCGACGCCAGGCTCATGCGCGACAATGCACCATCGATGATGGCCAGGTCGATGCCGTGCCTGCGGGTTGACTGCATCCAGCGCTGCAGTCCGGCGGTGGAAGATGGTCCCGAGAGTAGGATTTTGCCTTGTGTGAGGGCACGTGCGGTCACCACGCGGCCCAGCGATGTGCTTTCATCACTCACGTCAACCAGTTCGCTCACCAACCTTCTCAACTTGTAATGTGCCTCGCTGGTGCCAAAGTACATTCCCTCGCGCAAGGTAATCTCTGGTTTCTGCGTGAGGGTTACTTGGTCGGTAGTCTCCCCATCAATGCCGATTGACGTGACCGCAATAAGTGTGTGCTCGAGCGGTATTCGCTCGAGCACATACTTCAGACACTCGGTCTTGCCGGTATTTTTCTCCAATCCGACTATCGACAGACTGTCGTAGCGCAATATGTCGTCAATAAACGGCATGATAGTTGTTAGCTCCCCTACCCCCCTTTAGGGGGGTAGGGGGACGGGGACGAGGGATGGTTAGGACTACTTCGCGTTGCGCTCGTGGCGCTTCAGAGCCTTGGGCTCGATGTTCATGCGCTCGCCTTCAAGCAACGAGATGACACCGTCCACAGCCTTGTCGGCAGCCACCTGCTCCTGCTTGCGTGCAGCTTGGCAGTCGGGGCAGTTGCACTCGCTGTGATACTCGGTAGGCTCGGTGTAGGTTGTGATAACGCCCTCAAAGTTGCGCAACACGACCTTGCCAGGAGCTTGCGAGATGACATACTGCGGCATGACGGGAGTCTTGCCACCGCCACCAGGTGCATCGACGACGAACGTCGGGATGCAGTAGCCCGAGGTGTGACCACGCAGTCCTTCAATGATCTCGATGCCCTTCGACACAGGGGTGCGGAAGTGCTCCAGACCCATCGACAGGTCGCACTGGTAGATGTAGTAGGGACGCACACGCATCTTGACCAACTCATGCACCAGGTGCTTCATTACATGCACGCAGTCGTTGACGCCACGCAGCAACACACTCTGATTGCCCAGGGGCACACCGGCATCGGCGAGCATCTCGCAAGCACGACGCGATTCGGCGGTCACCTCGTTGGGATGGTTGAAGTGGGTGTTCAGCCACACGGGGTGGTACTTCTTGAGCGTAGCGCACAGTTCGGGCGTGATGCGCTGCGGGCACACAACGGGTGTGCGGGTACCCAAGCGGATAATCTCCACATGGGGAATGGCGCGCAGACGCGACATGATGTAGTCCAGACGCGAGTCTGCTACCATCAGGGCGTCACCGCCCGAGAGCAGCACGTCGCGCACGCACTCGGTCTTCTCGATATACTCCAGTGCCTTTTCGATGCGGTCCATGCCACACTCGTTGTCGGTCTGGCCAGCAAAGCGGCGACGGGTGCAGTGACGGCAGTACATCGAGCACATATCGGTGATGAGGAACAGTACGCGGTCGGGATAACGATGCGTCAGACCCGGTGTGGGCGAATCCTCGTCCTCGTGCAGCGGGTCGAGCAGGTCGGCAGCGGCCTGATGGGTCTCAAGGCCAGTGGGGATGCACTGACGACGCACGGGGTCGTGTGGGTCATCGGGGTTGATAAGGCTCAGATAGTAGGGCGTGATGGCCATGCGCAGGGTGGTCAGCGTCTTCTTCACGCCTTCTTCCTCCTCGGCCGTCAGGCTAACGTATTTTTTGAGTTGTTCCAGTGTCTCGATGCGGTTTTTCACCTGCCATTTCCAGTCATTCCACTGCTCGTCGGTGACATCGGGGAACAATTGTTTTCTTCTTGATTCAGCCATTTCTTCGAAATAGTAGTTAAGTAGTTAAAGGTAGTCAAAGGTAGTTAAGTAGTAAGTTTCAGAAGTAGTTCAGTAGTTCGGTACTTGCAGTATTTTACTGCCATTACCTTCATACAGCGGTTACGCGGTGCTCTACTTAACCACTACTTAACTACCTTCAACTACTCATTTATGCGTAGAGCTCCTCAAAGATCTTGCGCAGCTCGGGGCACTCGCGCAACTCTTGCAGAGTGAACTCGGCGTGGCCCTTGGTGTAGCCGTTGCCAATGATCATGTTCACGTCAGCACCGATACCCTCGGCACCCAGAGCAGCCTTGGTGAAGCTGGTTGCCATCGAGAAGAAGTAGACGATACCGTCATCCTTGGTGCAAAGCACTGCTGTCATCTCGCAGTCGGGCACGTTGACGCAGTTGATAGTGGTGTCGGCCATCTTGCCGTCGGTCAGTTTGTAGACCAACTCATAGACCTGCACGGGCGTCATGCCGGCAACGCTCTCCACGACGTCGCAGAAGCCCAGGTCCTTGATGCGCTGGGTCGAGCGAGGGCTGTTGGCAAGACCAATGACCTTGCCAGTCACGCCAACGCGCTTCTTTGCCTCGTAGCAGCACAGCATACCGCTCTTGCCACCAGCACCCAGGACAACCACATTCTGGCCATACTGGCACAATTTGGCGGTCTGAGCAGGAGCACCAGCAACGTCCAGTGCGCTCAGAGCGAGTTTCTCAGGCATGTCATTGGGAATCTTGGCATAGATGCCGCTCTCAAACAGGATAGCTTTGCCCTTGATGTCGACCTGGTCAACATCGGCCTTGATGTTCAGGATCTCGTCGATGCGCAGCGGGGTCAGTGACAGCGACACCAGCGTAGCGATGCGGTCGCCCTCCTGCAAGTCAATCTTGCCCTTGAGCGCGTCGCCAATCTTCTCAACGGTGCCCAGCAACATGCCACCCGAACCAGTGCGGCGGTTGCGGTGCTTGCCTTGCAGTTCGACGTTGAGCAGCATTTCCTTCTTGATCTCTTCCATCACCTCGGCCTCGTCGTTAGGATTCTTGGCCTGGCTCTTGGCGTAGTTGTGGATGTCGGTGAACGATGCCGAGTCGATGTTCAGGGTTTGTACATCGATGAGAATCTCGTTGTCATAGATCTCATCCATGTTGTTGTCCAACTTGTTGGCGGGCTGGGGCAGAACGCCCACGGGCTCGATCACGCGGTGCGTGCCGAAACGATTACCATGTTTTTGCATTGTAGTGTTGTATTTTTTAGAGTTAATTATTTACATTGAGGGGTGTCAGTTAATTATTTGCGGGGCTTCAAACCCAGGATTTCGCGGGCCTCGTCGCTGGTGGCGATGGGACGTCCCAGTTCCTTGGCCAGACGCACCACCTTCTCGACGAGTTCGCCGTTACTCTTGGCCAGCACACCCTTCGACAGGTACAGGTTGTCCTCAAAGCCTACGCGCACGTTACCACCCATGGCGATAGCAGCTGCGGCCATTGGGAAGGCGTGGCGGCCCACACCGGTCACTGTCCAGGTCGAGCCAGCGGGGATGCCGTTCACAAGCCAGCACAGGTTGGCCACGGTGGCGGGAGTACATCCAGGAACGCCCAGCACAAAGTTGAACTGCATGGGGTCGCCGGGCACCTGGCCCTTGCGTGCCATGTTGAGGATGGTGTCAAGATGACCCATCTCGAAACATTCATACTCGGGTTTGATGCCACGTTCCATCATGCGCTTGCCAAAGGCACGCATCGTGGGCATGGTGTTGTCAAAGATTTCGTCCCCAAAGTTACATGTACCGCAGTCCAGAGTAGCCATCTCGGGCAGCGGAGTAGTGTCGGTCGACTGCAGTCGCTCGTCAGGAGTCATGCCAACGGCACCGCCGGTCGACGGAATGAGGATAACATCGGGGCATACCTTGAGAATGGCCTCCTCGCATTCCTGGAAACGGCCACGGTCCTGTGTGGGTGTTCCGTCATCCCAGCGCACATGCAGGTGAACGATGGCGGC
Organism: Muribaculaceae bacterium; assembly: GCA_016290765.1. Classification (GTDB taxonomy): domain Bacteria; phylum Bacteroidota; class Bacteroidia; order Bacteroidales; family Muribaculaceae; genus Sodaliphilus. Next base: position 31,165 of record JAEEVE010000005.1, on the reverse strand, counting down.
ACCGGCATCGACGGCACTCTTGGCCTCGCGCACAATCTCTTCGACGGTATAGGGCACATTGGGGTTCTGCTCCTTAGTGACCTCGGCACCGCAAATTGCAGCAGTGATAATCAGTTTATCCATGTCTTATTTTCTTTGGCATTCTTTGGGGGTTACACAAGTGCCCGAAGCGCGGCATACCACGATGGGCTCGTCAAGCTCGTCGGCAGCCGAGGGCGAGATGTCGGGACGAGAAATCGCCACCTTGCGGGCCTCAAACTGCATGTGGCGTGAGGTGTTGCCTTCGCGGTCAATCCAACCCTCGGCCTCGATGAAGTCACCAGCATAGACCGGTGCAAGGAAGTCGATTGAGTCGTAGGCACGGAACAGACCTTCGTCACCATCACGCATAATCAATAACTCGGTTGCCACGTCACCAAACAGATGCACCATGTGGGCACCGTCCACCAGGTTGCCACCATAGTGGGCATCCTTTGCGCTCATGCGCAATCTAATCTTTGTTCTGTATTCCATATAACTAGTCGTTAAGGTTAAGATGGCTCCTCTCTTCACTCAGGAGAGGGGTGAGGTTTTTATTTCTCGACATAGATGCCATCGACATAGATGCCCGATGCGTGAACGCACTCAGGCTTGATCTCGCCAACTTTGACCAGTTTCTCGGCCTCGACAACGACATAATCGGCGGCGGTAGCCATCAGCGGGTTGAAGTTGTTGGTGGTGCCCAGGAAGACCATGTTACCGAACTCGTCGACGATATTGGCGCGCAAGAAAGCGATGTCGGCCTTCAGCGGCTTCTCGAGCAAGTATTCCTTGCCATCAACTGTGATGATGTCCTTGCCGTCGGCCATGATGGTACCCAGACCGGTCGGGGTCAGCACACCGCCCAGACCAGCGCCGTAGGCACGGATGCGCTCGGCTAGGGTGCCTTGGGGCACATACTCCACGATGAGCGTACCCTCGTTCTTCTGCAAGGCAGTCTGCTTGTTCGTTCCCGTGTGTGAAACGATAGCCTTCTTTACTTGATGGTTGGTCACTAGCTTGCCGTGAGCCACCTCGTCATAGGCGGTGTCATTGGCGATGATGATGAGGTCTTTCACACCCTTCTCTACGATGGCGTCGATGATTTGAGTGGCGCTTCCCACGCCCAGGAAGCCGCCGAACATGATTGTCATGCCGTCATGCACTTTCTCGACGGCCTGCTCCAATGTAATCAGCTTATTCATGTTGTTTATGTTTTGGTTTGTATGATGTTTTCGGTTTAAGACTGCAAAGGTAATGTAAACCGAGCGAAATACAAAACAAAAACACATTTTTTTGTTTTGGTGCCGCCCACCTTCGCCATTGGCAAATTTACTTAATATTTGTGACTCTCACCACATTTTGTCCTCGATATTTTTTGCCTAAAAATCTCACAAAACTCCAACTATCATATAATCAGTAGTTTAGGGAGAAGTGAAATCATTTATAAAATTGTACCCGATTTATGGCATTCTCTTTTATCGAGAAAAAACACTACCTTTGCAGGACTTCAAATAACAAATAACTCTACTGAACTATGAAAAAAATCCTCATCCTCGCTGCTGCAGCATTGCTAATGTGCGCATGCAACACCAACAAGGGTAATAACACCAACCCTAACAACAATGCCGATTCTCACAAGTGCGTAAGCCCCCTGCCTGCAGGTACAAATCCTGATTCGCTCACCGACTGCACTGTCCCGGCAGTTTTCACGGTCGATAACTTTGACTGGACAGCTGGCACACTGCAGTTCAAGGTCTACAACAAAGACCTCTATGATGTGGTTGACATCCAGCAACTGGCCAATGGAGACACACTGGTATTTCAAGGTCGAAAAATTGTGGTCAACAGTGTGGAGAAGCAGGATGATGGATTCATCATCGTAAACGGTGGCATCGAGAATGATGGCGCCGACCTCGTCCCATTCGAGGGAGGCACCTACCGGGGCATCCAGCCCGATGACCATGCAGTGTACTCTCTGTTGGGAACAGCCACACTACCACTGGCAAACAACCTGGTCATGATTGACTGTGGAATTGAGCCAAACGACCCTGTTGACACCGTCAGAACCAATGTGAAAGAGTACATCCAGAAGCTTGACAACAGGGACAATTTCAATGAGCTGAATACCGAGTTGCTTATCCAAGGCGGGAAAATCACACAAATCAACCGTCACTGGATACCATAAGTAATGCAGGGTCAATTTTGTGTATTAACTCCTTAAAGATGAAGAAGTTTTTCCTAATTTTGGCGGCCATGGCATTATGGATGCCAAAAGGCGAGGCATGCACGAGCATCCTCGTGGGCAAGAAGGCGAGTGCCGATGGATCGGTGATGTGTACCTACAATATCGACTCATGGGGCGCTTGCCACAAGATGTACCGCTATGAGGCAGGTAAGCACCCTGCAGGAACCATGCGCAAGATTTATGACCGTGACACGCGCGTTTATCATGGTCAGATTCCCGAGGCACCTGAGACCTACTTGGTTACCGGCAATATCAATGAGTGGCAAGTGGCAATAAGCGAGACCACCTTTGAGGGACGTGACGAACTCGTTGACCGCAAGGGCACCATCGACTATGGCTCGTTGATGGACTTGGGGCTACAGCGCGCCCGAACGGCCAGGGAAGCCATTCAGGTAATGACATCTTTGGCCGAGAAGTACGGCTTCTGCAGTTCAGGCGAGTCATTCACCGTTTGCGACCCTAACGAAGCATGGCTACTCGAGATGTGTGGTTGCGGACCAGGCAGCAACAGTGTGGTGTGGATGGCGGTGCGTGTGCCCGACAACGCAGTGCTAGCGCATGCCAACCAAAGTCGCATCCGTCGCGTAGACCTCACCGATACCGCCAACGTGAAAATGTCGCCCAATTGCATCAGTTTTGCCCGCAAGCGGGGCTATTTCAAGGGCAGCGATAGCGAGTTCAGCTTTTGTGACGCCTACAATCCTCCCACCTTTGGAGGCCGTCGTCTGGGTGACTCGCGCGTGTGGGCTATCTACCGCCACCTCATCACGGGCATGGACCGCTACATTCCCTACGTCGAGGGCAAGCAGCCACTCAAAGATGTGGAACCGTTACCCATGTGGATTATCCCCGACAAGAAGTTGACTGTCAACGATGTGATTGAATGCCTACGCGACCGGTTTGAGGATACGCAGTTTGCGATGGATGATGACCCAGGAGCGGGACTATACGACAGCCCGTTCCGTCCGCAACCTTTGCGATACGAGGACGACGGAAAGACCCTTTTCAACGAACGCTCGGTGGCAACGACTCACACCGCATTTACGTTTGTGGCTCAGTTGCGCGGTTTCTTGCCGCGTGAGGTGGGAGGTGTTATCTGGTGGGGAAACGACGACAGTGGTATGGTGGCCTACACCCCAGTCTATTGCAGCGCAAGCCGTGTACCGCACTGCTACAACGATCCCAAGGCCGATGCGTTCCACTTTAGCGAGGAGAGCGCCTACTGGGTATGCAACTGGGTCAGCAACATGGTTTATACGCGGTGGAGCCTGCTATATCCCGAGCTCAAGCAAGTACGCGACTCTTTACAGGCCAGCTACTTTGCCAGCCAAGCCGATGTCGAGAGGCGAGCCTTGGCACTTCTATCCAGTGACCGCGATAGTGCCATCACCTTACTCACCGACCATGGCGACCAATTGGGGCAGCAGATGGTCAAGCGTTGGCGCGAGATGGCATGGCACATGATTGTCAAGTATAACGATGGTGTTATCCGTCAGGAAGAGAATGGCCGCTACAAGCGCAACAGCAGTGGTTTCCGCCCCGTACTCACCCGTCCTGGCATGACTCCCAAGTCACGCCACCGCATCCACCAAGCCACCGGCACCCGCCTCGAGGTGCCCTCCGAGGGCCACCTCGACGGTTCCTATATGTGACTATGAACCTTATTGTAGGGGCGACATGGGAATGTCGCCCCTACTGGCGTTATTCTACTGGACCACTATGGTGCGGTGACGATGAATGTAGATGCCTGGTGTTGTGGGCTTTGCGGTGCCGAGGTTACACCCGCATAGGTTGTAATAGGCGTCCTCGCCGCTCGGCTCTTGCATCTCGGTTCTTGTAATGCCGGTGATGATGGGATCAACATCGGGGCCGGTGGCCAATGCCAAGGGAAATACCTCGTATTGCGTTGTGACACCACCCTCCACATTGGGGCGGAAATCAGAATCATCAGGGTCATATTCCCGTCTGACAGTTTTCTTGTCCTCCACAGGCTGCCCATGGCGTGTGATGGCCGTCATGGGATAACAGGCGTTCTCGAGCAATTCATCTTCATGGCCCTCCTGAAGCAAGTTATAGTTTGGGTGGAAACCTCCAGCGAGGTTGGCCATGTTCATTCCCAAGTCAGGATTGTTGGCTGGTACATAAAAATTACCGTCCTCACCGTAAATCGACCATTCATACCTGGCGAATTCCTGAGGCTTGGGACGCACGAAGGCATAGGTGCGACCATTGGAGCCCAACTGTGTGCGCCCCATGAGTGAGGCCGCGATGTAGACATTCGGAACGTATGTGGCATCCTCGCCTTTCGTCAATTCGGAAGTAACATTAATCACTGGGTTGCGTTTGTCGACCAACTTGCCTGTGATGGTGCCGCCCTCGATGAGGTAGCATCCGCCAGAAAGTCCAGCGTCATGCAAAATCACCCAGTTACTTTGGTCATATTGTGGGGCGCTGGCTAAGCCAGAACCACCCAGATAGTCGAACTCACCTGAATATACCTTATCGGGCAGCAGCCAGTGGTTGTCGTCCTTGGCATAGAGGTCGCCATTCTTGTCGACATAGACCGCTGTGAGGGGGTCGGAGACGGTGTACTCCCTACCCACCACACCATAGTTCACAATCCACCACAGGGGATAGCTGCCGTCATCGGGCTGCATGGCTTTGAGCCAGGCATCGAACTTGTGGGAGTCGATGTAGGCCTGCAGGCAGCCGTCGGGCACATGGATCTTGGTCGCTGTGACGGTGCCGAACTCCTTGCCTCCTGCCTCGCTGGGGGCATCGTGATAGATGCCGTCCCACCAGCCGAACTCGTCGGGTATGGTCTGCATCAGGAAGTAGACATTGGTGACACCCGTGCAGCCGCTGAAGGCATGTGCCTGGATGTCGGTCACCGTCGATGGAATCACCATCGTCGTCAGACCTGTACAGAACGAGAATGCCTCTTCCTCGATGACGTCAAGCCCTTCGGGCAGAACGACGCTCTTTAGGCCAGTGCAACGATTGAAAGCGTTCTGGCCAATATAGGTGACACCCTCGTCAATCTTGACATACTCGATACTGGTAATGTCCTGGAAAGCGCCTGCCTGAATGCCCTTGACTTGCCATAAACCCATAACCTCGCCCAGGATGTGGAGCGACTGGATGGGGGTGACTCTGTCCCAGCCCACAGCGAGGCAGGTGAGGTTGTTGCGCTCATAGACCACGCCGTCGACGACGAAGGTCTCGTCGGCGGCATGGCCTAGCAGAACGGTCAGTAACAGTAGGTTAAAGATGAATCTTCTCATCGCTTCACAATACGTTTCACGGCATGCATGCCATTGACAGTGATGGCTTCGACCAGATAGACACCTGCGGGCAGGTGGCTCAGGTTGAGCGAGGTGTTGTTGTCGCTGATTCGGCTCACCTCGTCGAGGCGGGCACCATTGGGAGCGAATACTCGCACCGACTTCAACTCACTGCCCGACTTCACATAAATCATGTCATGCACCAGAGTGGGTGTGATAACTATCTGGTTGTTCTGTGCGTTCACGTCATTCACTCCGCTGTTGGCGATGGTGAAGATGCTGGGCACATCAAGGTCGCCATAGACAACATCGCTGCCCCATTGCAGGTGCTCGTTCATCCACACCACCTCGCCGTCAATGACAGTGGCAAAGTAGACCTTCTTGCCTGTCTCCTCGGCATTGCCAGCAACAGTGAGCAGGTAGTAGCCATCGTCGGTGGCGGCGGTGACTCCGCGGCACTGACCGTCGACAAAGGCGGCAACAGTGAGCGTATCGACAAGGACATCATCCTTCATTACATGTGCCACCACGTTCATGTTGTCGCTGAACTGATGATGGTCGACAGGCGTGAATGGCGAGTGAGCGGGCACACGCACCACGCGGGCGGGAGCCTGGTTGTAGGTGGCATCGATGGTGGGATAGCGGAAGGTCACAGCCTCGGTTCCGTTGGACTTGTAGTAGTAGCCCATTCCTGGCACGACTGCGCCCAGGTCGCCTTCCCACTTATAGCCGTCGTAGAAGGCGACTTGATCCTTGCTCTTGATGATGTCACCGCGGGTCGGGTTCAGGTCGGCAAAGGCCTCGGCTAGGCTCAGGTTGTAGATCGAGAGCGGTCCAATCCAGTTCCAGCCGGGATAGATGGTCTGGGTTGCCGTGCGTGTGTCAATTCGGTTACCCGAGATGTTGACCACGACGTCGGACTTAGTCTTCAACTTGTACATGTTGCCAACGGCCAGCGTGTCGAGACCTGTAGAGGCCCACTTGGTGCCACTATTCATGGCGAATCCTTCCTTGCCTTTAATGGTGTTGAACACCTTGGCATGGCCAAAGACACTTTCCAGATCGGGCTGGTCGGGCTCGGCATAAAGCGAAATCCAGTTCCAGCCGTTTTGCAGATAGCACACTTGCTCAATTTGTTCGGATGCAATCCACATGACAGGGTTGTCATAGTCGCCAATGAGGTCGTTGGGACGATAGGTCAAGTTCAGCGTCTGGCCCTTGTACTTGGTCACCACATTGCCCAATACCACACCTTGCTCAGAATCATAGATGCGGAAGGTGATGGGTTGTGACTGGGTGATGTCTTGTAAGCCATAAATAACCATGTTGACGAAGTAAGCGTCACGGCTGGTCACCAGACGGGGCGATGCTACGCCGCGGCACTCGCCATCGACGAAGGCTGCAATGCGCGTGTTGGGGATGCTGCAAATCTTGTCTTCGAAGTAGATTTGTCCGATGATGTTCATCGAACTCTCATAGTCGGCAGGGTTGACGCTCCACAAGGGTTCGTTGCCGGTGATGGTGACACGGAACAGCAGCGGCGAGCAGATGTCGTCGTCGTTGACGGCATAGGCATAAACCAGATGAGTGCCCACGGGCGCATCGGCACCGAAGGTGAACTGGATGGGCAGGCTCTCGCCAAGGGCAAGCACGCCCTCGGCCGTTGACGGCACAATCCAGTTGGGCAGTCCTGTGATGGTAAAGTGTCCGCTCTCGCGACCCTTGTTACGCAGCACGGCGGTGACGTTGTAATCGCTCAATCGGTCTTTGACGACATCGATACCTTCCTCGTCCCATTCCAGGGTGTTGTAGTCGACCACGGCACTCCAGGTGACGGTCTCGGAGAGGTTGTCCTGCATGTCGCGTACGTTCTTGACGATGAAAGTGAGCAGGTTGCCCTGCATGCGCGACGGCAGTGTGCGCAGGTTGATGTAAATCTCGTTGCTCGAGGCGGTGTACTCAAAGTCCAGATTCTGCTTGAGCGGGGCGGTGCGCAGGGCAGGAGCCGTGTTGGCCTTCACCACGCCATCGCCCAGAGCTTGAACGATGCCAAATTGTGTCGCTTTAGGAGCCTTGTTGTTGAGGCTGAACTCGGTGATGATGTTGCCATTGGCATCGAGCACTTGGCGCTCCATGGGGTAGTAGGCTATCAATCCCGCCACGTCGGCCGTGTCAACCTGGTTATAGCGGTTGGCAATTACCGAGGTGCCGTCGCAAGCCACATTCCACACACGAATTTCGTCGATGTCGCCGACATACTTGTGTTTCTCTTCCAATATCTCGGTGTCGGCATTGCGCTTGAGGATGGAGCCCACATAGAGATAGTCACCGGCGGGAGCCGGCAGTTGCTGCTCGGCAAGGGTCTTCACCGCCTTACCATCGATATAGACCACAGCACTCACACCACGATGCACATTGAGCGCCAGATGGTGCCAGTTGCCATCGTTGTAATTGACGTTGGTCAAGACAATGGGCAGGCCATTGGACACGAGCGACGACAAGGTGTCGTTATAGATGTGCAAGATCATCGAGTTGTCATAGTCAAAGCCGATGGACAGGCGGTCGGTGACCGAAAGCAGGGTATTGCGGGCGTTCATGTCCTTCTCGCCACGGAACCAGGTCTCGACCACATAACTGTCGGTCTCGCGAGGAGCAATAGACCCGATGGGAATCTTGATGGTGTGCTCGCCGTCGAGGTGGGCAGCGAGGTTGGTGTTCTCGATGTTCCACGACTCGGCGGGCAAGTGCATATTGCGCGAGCGTGCATAGTCGGTCACCGTTGTGCCATGTCCCTCGTTCATCTTCCAGTATCCTACCAGTCCGGGCAGATAGGGCGCTACCACCTCATCCTTCTGTGCCAAGAGGGTGCGCACGGGGCAGTTCTTGGCCCACAGGACGAGTTCATGCATCATGCCGGTGAAATCGCGTCCCAACGTCAAGCGGCCATTGCTGTTGTAGTCGGGCATGATGGCCTCGTCGAAGAGCATGGTCTCGTTGCCGTCGTCGGCCATGAGCACCGTGAGCGTGTTTTGGTTGGCCGCACCCTTGACATAGTTCATCGCGAGGAACACCCACTTGTCCATGGGCACGACATCCGTTGACTCGATGGTAATTTCATTGATCGTGGCTTCAACATGACCTGCCTGGTTGATGGCGACCTTGAGTTGATTGCCCTCGGTGCCATGCTCGACGATGGTGCCGCTGCCCTTGCGCTTGAGCCATAGCGTGGAAGCGAAACTGGTGTTGGCAATGGGCAAGTAAGCATCGGTCTCGACAGGCGTGCCGTTGAACTGCAGCGACACATCGTGGTTGACCTGGGCATCGTTGAGCGAGCCGGTGATGAAGAAGTTGTCATCCTTTGTGAGATAACTCTCACGGATGTCCTCGTTGAACTTGATGCGGATGTCGTCGGTGGGTGTGAGCAATCCCGTGTTGGGATAGGCCTGTCCCAGCAACTTGGGTCCGCGGGTGTCGCGAATCACTTCATATTCTGGGGTCATAGCGGTATATTCCTTGCCTCCCAGGATGCACATACTCTCGGCAGCGACAACATACAGTCCGTCGATGTTGGGCAATTGTAGGTCGTAGGTGATGTTGGGCTTGTCGGTGGGCAGGAGCGACTGTGTCTCGTTCTCCACACCGTCGGTGAGGTAGGAGGCCTTGGTCAGCCACTCGTGTGCGGTGATCCAACGGCTGTCGCCGGCAAAGCGGTACTTGAGGCGTACGCCCTTGAAACCAGTGAACATGCGGTTGATGTCGCTGATGGTGGCGACGACTTGCTCGCCACTGTTGACGGCGCGTAGGTTGAGCACGTTCTTGTCGAGTTTGAGCATCACATCGGGTGCTGCGGGCACAAAGTGGGCCGAGAACGACGCGGTCTCATAAATCCACCTCTCGGGCTTGCACGAGTTGGCAAGGAACAGGGTGATGTCGTTGTAGTCAAGGATGGAGTTGTCGCTCTGCTTGATGTTAAGCGTCTTGGTGATAGGTACACCGTACTCAATCCACATCTCGACTCCGCTGGTCAGCGGCATGCCGTCCATGTAGACTTGCAAGCCATCGGGATTGGAACCTGCATCGACATAGACGATGGCCGAGGTGAGTGCCTCGTGGGTCTCGCTCTCGTTGGTGAACACTACCTGCACCTGCGCCTCTTGTCCGGCTGGAATGTCGACAAAGTTGCGCACGGGCAATGAGATGTGCGGATTGTCGCTCTTCATCGTAGCATAGTCGAGCAACTGTCCTAAGGGCTCGTAGTACTTGGTGCGTGTCTCGCCTTCGTAGGGGCAGCGTGTCTGTCCGCCACGGGTGCGGAAGATGGGTGACCAGCCCTTGGGCGATTTAAAAATGTCTACCGTGTGAGCGTTGCCACGCTGCGTGTCGTTGAGTGTATAAGAGAACCTTTCGCTGGTGGTTGTCTCATCAACGTCGTACTTGGTCTGGTGGTATCCAATGTCGGTGTTCGAGATGATGATGGCACCCATCTTGTCGAGCAGGTAGCCGTTCTTGCCCCGGTAGGCCAGTCCTGTCGAGAAGACTTCCACCGAATTGTCGACATCTTTGGTACTCTCGCCTGTGCTCTTGGTGATGGACGAACCTCGCTCAAACGACTCGTTGCCAATTTTCTTGCTCGGGTCATTGAACGCCTTGATCTTGTCCTCCTCGTTGTCGGCAAGTGTCTTCTTCCACTGCTCAATAATCTGGTTGCACCAGTGCACGCTGTCGCAGCCTGCATAGCCTTGGGGGAAGCGGGCATAGTAACTGGGACCATCAAAGCCGTCGGTCACGGCCTGTTCGAGCCACACTTTCTTGTCGCTGTTGCTTGTGCCATAGCGTGGGTCATCCTCGGTGAGGAAAGTGTAGTAGGTGGCCTGTGCGGGATTCTCCTCAATCTCGCTCATCGAGTTGATGTGCTTGAGCAAGGTGTTGCGGGTACGCAAGATGTTGTTGAACAGCGTGTTCTCGATGTAGCTCTGCGAGAACTCAAAATGGGTATTGAATTTCTCGTCCATCGCCATGGTCTCCTGCATGTCGATTGCCCAAGAGCCGTCATCCTGCTTGAACAGGCCCACCTTGTCGGCAGCTCCGATAATGTAGTTGGTCGAGTATCCGATGAACACATCACCGTCGCGGCCCACATAGTCAATGGTTGAACTGGTGGACGTTGACTCGCCATTGGTGTAGGTGACCGACTTGTGCTTGTCCCACGTCTTGTTGACGTCATACTTCCACGAGACGGCGTTCTCGTGGATAATATTGTTGTAGGTCACCTTTCCAAAGAAAGCTGTGCCAGCAATAAAGTCAAGTTCCAACGAGGCGCGGATGTCCACGCCAATCTCGGTATTGTTGTGGATGCCACGCACCGTGTAGGTGTAGTCGCTGGTCACCGAGTCGGTAGCCCAAGTTGCACTCGAGCCATCGCCTGGCGGGTCGCGTAACACCATCTGCACACGGCTGGGTCCAGCGGTGATGAAGTTGTTGCCCGTGGGTACCACGCCGGTGGTGATGCCAGTCAAGCCCTCGCTGCTCCACAACCTGGTCTGACCATCGATGACCATCGAGGCATTCATGTTGCGCGTGTAGGGTGCCGAGAGGCTGGGGACACCGGCAGTCCAATTGTAATAGCCTTCGCCCTCGGAGTTAAGTTTGACTTGCTCGGGATCGAGTTTCGCCATGTCGCCGCGTTGTACGGAAACGCCGTTGACAGTGGTAGCCTCGGCGACAATGAGCGCTGCCTCGCCCAACTCGTTGCCAAAGGTGACGACCGAGTCGCGCAGCATGTCGGTGTACAACTCTCCTGCATCGCTCTTGTCGTAATTGCGATAGGGCTCGTAGGCTCGAACCTTGAAGGTGTACTTCCTACCTAGTTGGAAGATGGGATAGCCAAAGTTGTAGGTCACCTCATGGGTATCCTCGTTGTAGGAGTAGATGGGCAGCTTGATGTCCTCGCCGGCATCTCGCACGGTGATGGTGTCGGTACCGAAGGCACCGGCAGGAAGTCCCATCTGGGTGATATCAATCACCGGGTTGCTGCGATAGGTGAGCATGAGCTTCTTGTTGCACTTGAACAGTGGCAAGGGCTCGTGGTTAGCCGTGTAAACGGTGTCGGGTAAAATGGTGTCGTTGGGGTTGGTGAGGTTGACGGCGGGGATGTTCATGAACCGCTCGTCGTTATTCAACTCATCATTGTTCGGGAACGTCACGCTGTGAACCATGTATCTGATGGGTGGCACCTTGGCGCTGAACTCACCCGTCTTCTCATCGGTGGTGATGTAGATATATTTCACGTCGTCAACATTGCCACCGGCGCGGTAGGCTGTGCTGTTGATGTCGATCGAGGCACTTTCGACCGCCACATCCTCGGCATTAGGAATCCATTCGATGGTAGTGCCTTGCACCTGCTGCACGGCATTGAGCATGCGCTGCGGGTGGTCGAGGGGCGTCAAGGCGATGATGGCCTTGCCAATGGTGTTCTCGCTCACGCCATAGCCCAGCGGCTTCTGACCCTCGGTGTTTCCACCGGTAATGCGGCCGGCAAGGGTGACAAGAGTGTTGTCATAGAAGTCCAGATGGGTGTCGTTCAGGAACTCATAGGTCTCGTTCTCAGCAACTGGATAGCGGCCGGCACCCTCAAAGGTGTGTCCGCTGCGGCGAGCCTCGATATAGTGGCTGCCGATGGGCACTGAAATCTCATATTCACCATTGGCGTTGCTGTAGATGAGTTTGTCGTTCTTGTTGCAGGGCATGCCGTCGACATAGAAACTGACGCTATCGACAGGAATGGTAGTGCCGCTGTAGCGGATGGTGCCACTCACCTTGAAACTTGACACATCGGTGAAGTCGACATTGTTGATAGTGAGCGATGTGCCGCCAATGAATGCCGAACGGCTGGTGGGCGAGAAGGAGTGGATGCCCTTGGAGGGATACACGCTGTAGCGCGTGCCGCTGCCTGTGAACGGTATGCTGCGAATCTCGTATTCGCCCTTGTCGTTGGTGATGCCATAGGACGACAACTGCGCCTCGGCGGGAATCAAGTCGCTGGGCAGCGTGTTGGGTCCCAAGGTGACATGATGACCGTTGGGCACGCCATTGGTCAATGACATGTCGAACGCATAATCCTTGAGGCCTTCGTCAAAGTTGATGTACGCCTTCAGCCCTTCGGCCTCGCTGCTGATAACGCGGTCTACATCGGTGAGGATTTCCTGACCGGTGAGGGCGCGGTTCCACACGCGAATCTCGTCAACATTGCCGCGGAAATCGGGAAGCAATACCAGATTGTTGCCGTCAACCCTGTTTAAAACGAGACTCATGTTCTTGAACTGCGGTCCGTAGTTGCCCGACCAGTTGGGCTTGTCTTGGCCCTCAATCAGATATCGGATGGTCCTGGTTCCGGGCACTATCTCAAACTGAGTGGTATACTCTTTCCATTCGTCATGTGCTGTCAGGTCGTCACAAATGGTTACCGCGCCCAGGGTGTTCATAACACTATCCATCATGGTTGCGGTGACACGCGCTTCGCGTGCCCCCCAGGGCGAACGTATGGTGACCGAGCCCACGACCGTGGAGCCGACGATAGATTCAGACACACTGACATCCTTATGGGCTGTACCATAGTTGTAACCCGAACAGAACGAATCGTCACGAATAATCCACTGATTTGAGGCTGCTTCATTCAGCGTCCATCCGTCTAACGACGTTCCACTCTCGTTGAGAAGGTAGTTGGAGCCGTCATCGTTGTCCATCAATGGCGCAGGCTGAATGGCTAATGCCTCGTCAAACACGGCATTCTTGTTGCCGGCAATGTAGGCTTTGATGTTGTTGACTTCGCTCATCACCGACAACTGTGTGTAGTCGTTGGCCGGAATGGAACCAATCACATTGTCGCCAAACTCGACATCAAACATGTCGCCGTCGCTGTTGTAGTTCAACTTCAGCGGCTTGGGAAATTCCATGAGCGTCATCGTCGCGCTGCTGCGGTCGGGACGCACGTAGAACTGCAGCGTGTATGGTTTGTTGGGCGCGATAATTTCACCCAGATTCTTGAAGGTGATGGCGTCGCACTTGTCCAGCACGCTGCGACTGTGGGCCGACTGGCCGCTCATGGGGTCGCTCTCGCGCGAAATGGTCACCCGCACATCGCTCACGGCAGTGCCCGTGTCAAACTGTACACGGCCGCTGATGACACCCGATGCCTGCGCAAAGCCAACGTCGCTCATCGCATTGCTGATGACATGCGCCTCGCTGTCGCAGTCGGGAGCGTAGGCCACCACACGATACTCGTAGTAGCGACCTGGCTCGGTGGTGTTGTCGATGTAGGTATAGTTGGCGAGGGTACCCTCTTGCTCGTGGATTACCAGCCATTCACCGCCACCCACAAAGCGGCGTTGCACCTCAAAGAGAGTAGGCTGCGTGCCTACTTGCTTAGCGCGCCACTTTACAATCACATCATTGCCGCTTGTGCCCTTGGTGGCGCTCATCGCGGTGACTGTCGTTCCGTCAAGCACATGGCCATAGACGGTGTCGCTGTAGCAATGCACTCTGTTATCGGCGAGGTCAAGTTGCAGGAAGTAGCCATAGGTCGAGCAAGGCGACTCGGGTTTCTCGTCGGTAAAACTGGCCTTGCCGGCGTTGCGCGGTACAACCACATCCAGGTAATTACGGGTGATAGTGCCGTTGGGCTCAATGCGGTGAACCTTGAAGGTGAGGTCGTTCTCGGCTTTGGGGATGTTGCCAAACTCCCAGTCCATCTTGATGTTGTCGGTCACCGAAGCATCTTGGACAAGGTGCAAGGGGATGACAGGAACCGTGTTGGTGCGAACCTCGGCGGCATGAACCACGGTGAGCGGTTCGGGGTTGCTGGGGATGTCCACATTGCCCCACGAGTTCAACTTCTTGAACACCTCGTAGCGGTAATATTTGCCAATGTCCATGCCGCGAGAGGCATTGTCGGTGAAGTTTTTGTTTTTCGTTGTCCCGTCGAGTACGCGGTTGCCCAGGTAGTTACCGTGCTCATCAAGTTCGGTGCGATAAATCTGGAACTCGCCGTCGCTGCTCGAGCCGCCGCCGCCCCATGACAGGTACATCGTCCCCTCAACCTGGTTGGGCGACGCTTGGAGGTCGCTGATGGTATTGTTGTACTCATTAGACGCAGTCTCGTTCTCGTTGAGATTCAGCGACACATCACGGCCATTGTATTTGTAGGAAATCGTGGTGTTTCGCACGATGTCAACATGAAAGACCTTGTTGGCAGGCACATTCAACCCAATCGAACTATTGCTACGGCCTGTAACACTGAAATTGCCGGTGCTGTAGTTCTTGCCATCGGCCATCACCGTCACCTTGTAGTGGCTCTTGTAGTTGAAGTTGCTCACATTGCTGCCCATCGAACTGGGCAGCCAACTATTGTCGGCAGCCACTTTTATCTGGTCAGGAGAATTCCATTCCACATTGGCGGCACGACATTTGGCGAAGTCCATCTCCAAGCTTCGCAGATAGCGCGCATGGATGGTGAAACTATAGTCGGTGTCCCAAGGCCAAAAATGGTCTTGCTTGTAGTAGGTGTCATTCTCAATCTGTATGGCGGTGACCTGTTCAAGACCCTTCTGGTTAGGGGTGTAGCGGAACGACATCCAGTCGTTCTCCATCTTGCCCTCGCCAATCACACCATAGGTATAGTCGGTCTGCGTGAAGTTACCGCCCTTAGGCCACTCGCCAATCTTGTAGAGCGAGCCGCCGCGCGTCATCACATAGAACGACTGCGAACTACCATTCTTGTCAAAGCCCTTGGGTTGCCCATAGTGATATCTGAACTTGATTTTAATCGTTGGAAACTCAACCGAGAGCCTGCCGTCATGCTCACTCTCGAAGCCACGGAAGTTGTTCATTCCCGTGTCCTCGGCAATGCCTGTGCACCAACTGTAACTCTTGCCGTGGCTCACCGTGGCTACATACACATTGCACCAGTAGGAGCCTCCTCCAGGGTCGCTATAGTAACCACTGATAGCACACATCGACACCGGAGCCAAAAACGACACCAGCAACACTAGCACTTGGGTGATAAATCTTTTCATCTTCATGAGTGTTTCTACCATTTTGTAAATAAAAGCAATAAGGTGATTCCTTTCAACTCACCCAGGGGCGGGTCACAAGAGGCATCATCCATGATGCAAATACATCTCGTTATTATAAGAATGCTTTATAAAATTTTGCAAATATAGACTATTTATTTCAGTCAATGGCAATTATATATCAAAAAAATATTAATAGCACCTTTTTCAATACTATTTTTCAAATTTATAAACATTTTTACTGCACAATCACCCTCTTCACAGGATGAATGTGCCAGCATCTATATTTTTTAGGTGTTATCATCTAATTCCTAGAACAATTGCCTGAGGCGCGTCGCCCAATCAATCCTTATTGGACACCAAGATGTCACGCAGCAAATAGGCATAAATGACCTCCACAGCAAGCACAATGATGTCGCGCAGGGTAAGCAACCTGTCACCCACGAACAGGAACCAGGCGATGGGAAGCAACGTGACCGTGAGGATGCGCAAGATCATCCATAGACCCAGGCGGCCCAACTTGCCCCTATACCACACGATCAAGAGAACGCCCATGGGCAAATAGGCCAGCGACAGCGATGCCGCGACCCAGAAGTCAAACGAGTCAAAGGGCGCCCCAAAGTAGGCCAGCACGCTGGAGCAAAAGCCAAGGGCATTCAGTGCCAGCAGCACAATCCACATGGCCGTGAGCGGACGGTGGAGCGGGAGCATACCCTTGAGCATGGCATAGTAGATGATGACCATACCCAGCGTGTTGATTGTCGCCTTGCACAACGTGCCCACAAACGAGGAGTGCAACACTGTGTCTATTTCGGTGATGGTGCAGACGGCTGCAAGCAGCATGATGAAAAAACCCATTTCAATCCACACGCGTTTAACCCCGCTATGCAAAACATTAACCACTTGACCCGTGGGGATGTCGTGCTTCTGATTCCTCTCTTTTTTGTCAGCTTCCAATTCCATATTCGTTATGATTGCTAGGTTTGCAATTATCAGATAGCAAAGCTGGACAAGTCGTTAATTGACAACCGTTTAGCAGTCAAAGGCAATAACTGGCAAGTCGCTGCTATGCATAATTGCATCACAAAGTTCCGAAAAATTCTTGACATGGGCAAACAAATTGAGACGATTACCCAAGACCGACCCACTTTTGCGACAGCTGCAACCAGCCAACAGACACCTCATCAAAGTCGCTGAAAGCGACAATTTGAGTAACCGAGGGGGGAGCGCAAGCGACACCCCCGGTTGTCGCCATGCGCAGAAGTGTTGATGGCTTGTGAGATGTATATGGCGTTCTCTCCCACGAGCCCTGGTCATGCCATAAGAATGAACCAAGCCCGGCACTCCTTGGCTGTGCTGCAAGCCCAACCCAAGTGACACGAATCTGGCCGTTTCGCAACGGGAAATAATAGAAAATCGACGATTTGGGTGTTTTATGCTCGATTTGGGTGGTATGAATCGACAAATTTGGGTGTATCGTTGTTGAAAATAGGTTGAAATGCGCTACTTTTGCAGGGCGAAGAGCTGTTTGGGCTCGATTTCGCGCGATGATTGACCTTATGACGATAGACGGAACGGTACTTCAAAACATCACGATAGCCATCACGATTATTGTAGTGGCGTTGGTTGCTGCGCTCATGCTCTCTTTCGTTATCTTGCGACGAATCATTGGGCATAACACAGATTTTGCCCAGGCGATGCGTGATGAGAAGGAGCAAGCCAAGATTGAACGCGCCAAGCTAGCCGATGCCAACGCTTTGCTGGAACAAGAGCATGAGCAGCTGGGCGAGTTGGAACGTGAGCTGAGTGCCGCCAAACAGCGGATCAAGGACGGCGAACGGCGCATCCAGGAGATGGAGAGGGCCATGAGTGACGGAGGTGCTGCTCAAGAACCCGAACAGCAGGCCGACGTGGTGGTACCCATGACTCCAGAGCAACTCATGGCGCATATCGACAAGCGCATCGAGGAACTTGGCCTGCACACCAATCCAAAAATCAGACTCAAGGACATTGCCAAGGCATTAGGGCTTACCCAACGACGCATTCTGCAAGCCCTTAAGTCCCGCACCGACGACAACACTTTAGCCGAATACCTCACTACCAAGCGACTGAACACGGCCTGTCGCCTACTTGTCGAGGAGCCTAATTGGACAGTCGAAGCCGTGGCGAGCGAATCGGGGTTTGGTGCTGTCAACACTTTCCGAACTATCTTCCGGAAAAAATTTGGCATCTCTCCAAGCCGATATCGCGAGATCAAGATAGTCGCTGAATCGAACTGATGATTTAGCTATACGAGTAGAAAATGAACCACAATAACCATTAATGACAATGAAAGAGAACATGACAAGAGCGAGACGCTACATCACCTTGGTGGTGCTTGTCGCCACGGGACTTGCGATGAGTGCGCAGTACACCGAAACCGACCGCATAGCCAGTGGCGTGCTTAGCGGTATAGGCTTAATCCTTGATTCGCAGGAACGCAAGCAACATGCCGAGATCTATGCCCGCGAGAAAGTTCAGTTCCAGCCTGCTTTCAACGCAGCGATGGAAGAGGCTCGCCAGCTGGAAGCCGAAGGCAAGATGGCCGATGCCCTTGCCAAGTATGAGGAAGCAGCCGAGCTGAACTGGAGATATGAATACAGCGACCAACGCAACCTTACCCGCAAGATCACTAGCCTGTATGTGCCGGCTGGCCGCACCGACGACGGCCCGAGTGTCATCAACAACGACAAGGTGACGCTGCCCGACTACTCGCGCTACCGCGTGACCAGAGAGAACCCGATCTGCAAGGCCGACAAGGATGCCGTGAATATCAAGATTGTGCGCGTGTGCTGCTCCGACAGTGAGACCCGTGTCGAGCTGGAGTATGAGAATGTGGACAGGGCTATCTATGCCAGTGTCCCACCCGATACCTACATCAAGGGCAAGAAAAGCGGCAAGTTGCGTATCGTGCAAGTCGAGAATATCGCCGTCAAGCCCGCTCGCACCCTCATTGAGCAGCCCTATCAACGACTGCGTTTTGCCCTCATCTTCCCAGCCCTGTCGCTTCAGGACAACGAGTTTGAACTGAAGATGCCTGGCAAGGTGTGGAATTTTAAGAATATCCCCTGCAAGTGATATCAGCCCGAGATGAAATGCCCCGACAAGCCCCCCTTAGGCTCACGGCGTCATCTCGATGAGTCCAGCAGCATTCATCACGTTGAAATATTCTATCTATAAATAATTAATTTATAAAAATTATGAGAACATTAAAATTTGCATCGTTATTGGTTTTAGGAGCCTTGGCTCTTACAATCACATCGCAAGCCGCCCCCCTTACGCCACGCCAGGCCAAAGAGAAAGCGGTGGCTTTCATGACACAGAAAAAAGGAAATGCCGCTGTCCGCACCATGGAACGCGCTTCGTGGAGATCCTCCTCAACCTCACTCAATGCCGGCAACGACCTGGTCTATGCCTTCAACGCCCAGGGTGGAGGATATGTCATTGTCGCGGGCGATGACCGCGTGGACGATGTGCTCGCCTATTCGCTCAACGGCAATGTCGACGCCGCCACAATCCCTGCAGCCATGCAGACCATGCTCGCCAGCTATGCCGAGCAAATCGAATATATGCAGCAACACGACAGCAGGCCCCACAAGGCGCTTACTCACGACCCTGTGCCGCCTCTGATGCAAACCAAATGGGGTCAGGAATGGCCATACTCCTACTATACCCCAAATAATTGGCCCACAGGCTGCATCGCCACGTCGATGTCGCAGGTGATGTATTACCACAAGTGGCCTCAAGACAGCACCAATGTCTTCGTCACTCCCAAGAACGAAACCATTCCCAAGACGCATTTTGACTGGGACAACATGCAGCTTACCTATGATAGTAACGGTCAGTACCCCGAGTCGCAGGTGACTTCGGTCGCACGATTGATGCAAGTGGCTGGTGCATCGGTTGACATGAAATACAATGCCGATCAGTCGGGCTCTTACAGTCGTCTCATCAGGCCTGCACTTTTGGGCTGTTTCAAGTACGACAAGGGCATGCGTTATTTGTTCCGCGACGACTTTACCATCGACCAGTGGGACGACATGATGTATAACGAACTGGCCAACAATCGCCCCATTATCTTTAATGCCCAGACTTCTTGGGGCTCGGGACACAGTTTTGTGTGCCACGGCTACGATGGCAACGGAAAATATTACATCAACTGGGGTTGGGAAGGCGATTGCGACGGTTATTTCGTCCTTTCGATTCTCGACTCAGAAGGTACTGGCACTGGAGGTGGAGGCGCAAACAACCGCTGGTCGGTGCACCAAGATGCCATCATTGGCATTCAGCCGCCCGTCGAGGGTTCTACCGATCAAACCCCAGGCTTTGTGCAGATTTCACATCAGATTCTTTGCAGCGAACCCAACATCTCGCGTGATGCCGACGGGAACTATCCCCTGATACATGTGCAGACAATATATTTTGGTGTCTACGTATCCACTGGAATGACCTATGCACTGGTTGACGAGAATAATGAATTTGTTCACCAATTCAGTATACGCGACGGTTCGCAAATCAACACCATTGCTGAGGACTACAACTGTTTCGATGCCAAACTGGTTGTTCCCAACAACATTGCAGATGGCTCTTACCGACTGGTAACCTACTATGGAGCCCCCAACGATCCCAGCTATATCTATCCCTCGATGAGCAACGAGAACATTTACATCAAGTTTGATGTGAACAATGGCAACATCGCCATGCAGCCTGTTCCTGTCAAGGATCTGCAACTGACCAACCCGCAGAACACCCTCAATGAAGATGGTAAGATTACCCGCATCACCTTTAATGTCAAAAACATTGCCGACGAGTTTAACGGCAATCTGTATGTCGTGGCTAAAAACGAACTCAAGGGTACGGAATGTGTCGCCATACGGGCTGCAGAAGAGCAACAAGTGGAATTCCGTCTGAAGTGGCCCTTAATGCCCGATCAGTCCTACACCGTCTATACCGACCCCATGCTCACTCACGCAGTATATGGCGACCCCACTGTGTACGAAGGGCGATTTGAGGATTATGACGTGTCGCTCACCAACATCGACATGGAAAACATGAAAGTGGGTGCTCATGCCATTTTAGGCAATATCAAGGCGGTGAATGTGGGTAACGCCACTTTCAACGACATGATGGCTCTGAAAGCAGTGAACCCCGACAACGAAGCCGAAGTCTATGAGAGATTTGTCACGCCCAAGGCGTTATACGCACCTGTTGGTAGCGAGGTGACCATGGAAGTTAGAGCCTTCTTGCCCACCAACGTCAAGCGTGTGCGCATCATGATGGCCTACAACGACCGCTTGAAGAATGCTGTCTATAAAACCATTGGAGACTTTGATGTTGCCGATGGAGCGGTGGCCATCAGCGCCGATGGTAAAGTCAAGACTTTACCGGTGAGCGACAAGCTGGTGATGCCCGAAGGCTATGACGCGCTCTATGCAATCGGTTCTAACGTTACCGAAGTGACGCCCAACAGCAGCCCCAACACCATTTACTATGTCGACAACCCCGAGAGTATTCAGGGCCTGGACAACAACAATGTGCTCAACAAGGATGGCTACAGCAGCAAGGATGTCAACATCTATGACGACCACAACTTCTTGCTGCTCAACACAAAATTCGTCGTTGAGAAGAATCATTCCATCTATTATTACCGCTCCTTTGCCCAGGACGAAGCCAACACCTGGGCCAACTTGTGGATTCCACTAGACGATTATGTCAAGGTCACCGACCTCACGACGGGTAAAGACTGGACTTATCTTCTCTTCCCCTATACCATGATTGGCTTGCAGCACCCCAATACGATCGTACTGCAGCGCGAAACCAAAAAACCCGAGTCGATTCCTAATTCTTGGGAATTGGGTTACTTCTACTTCATCTACCCATCGATGGCAGGACATGACTTCAAGTTCGAGCTCAAGGGATATATCACCGATTTTATGCCGTGGACCGAATTCAAAATGACCGGTTGGTTGTTGATGACAGGCCGCAGTTGGGAACAAGAGATGAAAGACATCTATGTGATGGAAGGCAACAAGTTTGTGCGCAAGCAACAGGCCACGGTGCCTGCTTTCCGCTCCTACTTGATACCCTCGGCCGACCTCCTGAAATCGGAAAATACCATCTACGACCTCGAGGCCGAATACATCCTGGCCTTGCCCACCGAGCCCGACCCCGGATCGTTCTCGGCCATCGACCAGGTCACTGTCACCACAGGTCCTGTCGATCCCGCTTGGTACACTATCGACGGCCGTCGTCTGCCCACCGAGCCTTCGGCACCTGGGCTGTACATTCACAACGGCAAGAAGGTCATCAAACGCTAATCTTTAACTTTCAATAATTCTAAAAACAAAACGAAATGAAAAGCAAACTTTTAATTGCATTGTCCATGATTTTGTGCTTGAGCACGTTCTCTCTGACATTAACTTCTTGTGGAAATGATGACGAGCCCTCCACCACCCAAAAGCAGAAATACTCTGTGAAGGGTACTTTCATCAGGCAAGAAGGTAACTACACTGAAGGCGAAGGAGGCCCCAATGGCTCCAACACCCAAGAGTACAGGTTCTACAAGGGCATCTACGACGAGGTAGTGGAGATCATCAAGGCTCAGGAGTGGGAAGTCACCTTCAAGGCCAGCGAGAAGGACCAGAAGATCAAGGAGCAAAACGCTCTGGCCGAAAGTCGCTATACCGCAATGGTGCAAGCCCTCGACGCTGTGCAGAAGAAGCTCGACGCAGCCGACAAGAACACCTATAAGTGCAACTTTAGCATGACCATTGAGGTGAAGGCTGTGGGCGAGATTGTGATTCTTTCGGGCCAAAAGACCCTGAAATATCAGGGGAACGAGGATTAATGGTTTAGACTATAGATACTATTTTCGATACAACAAAGAAAATTTGTCTCTTACAATTATTCCCAAGAACTGAACAGCTGCGGCTCACTTTGTGCATTACAAAGTGAGCCGCACTGTGTGATAGGGGTAAGGCAGGGGACGGCAGCGAGAACGCCTTCCAGTAAATCAAGGACCCCTGACCTTTTATTGCTGGCGGAGCCAGGTGATGAAGGGGGCGAGCGACTGGGCGGCTGGCTGGGCGGTGCGCACGGCGAGCGAGATTTGGTTGCCCATGCCACCCAGGATGTTGAATTGGAAACGCGGGTCACCCTCATAGTCGATGGCAGGCGGATTCTCGCCCTTAAGTAGCCCGATGGCTTCGTTGCTCATAGCCTCGAGCCGTTGTACCCAGGGGCGCAGGTCTTCGTAGAACAGGGCGGCACTCTGGTCACTGCTGCTCAGCTGCAGCTGCATGAGAGTGTGACAATCCTGGTTGACCTGGGTAAGCAGGCCAATGAGGGAATCTGGAGTGGGCTTACCTCGGCTTACACTTTGCTTGTAGCGGGTGATATAATAGTCCATGGCATCGCCGTCATAGTAGCGCAGGAAGGGCGCGAGGCGACCGAAGGTGGCAGCCTGCTTGGGCGGCAGAACGGCAGTTAGGGCATCTTCCCAACTATGCTGGCTGTTGTAGTCCTGGTTGTTCCAGGTGTAGTCGGCAACTGAGAAGAGTGCGATTTTCGATAGCTCACCTTGCTGCATGGGGTTAATAATCACAGTGCGGGTACCCTGCAGCTGGCGCTCCAGGCGGTCGGTGGAGATGATGTGGGTCTCGTCACGGAAGTTGGTGTAGGTGTCCATGACAAAGAGCTTGGTAGGGTCCTGGTCGTTGCAGGGATAGTTCCACCACCAGCTCACCTCACGCCCAACCCACTGGCTGACAAGCTCCAGGTCGTGGTTGTTGGGCACCGACCACACATTCTTGCCCGTGATGTAGATGTTAATCTTCGACGGGGTGGAGCGCAACGATTCATAGAACGTGCGTGCCTTGTCGAGGTCGACCCAGCCGTACGCATAGAGTTGGGGGACATAGTGCAGGGGTTTGACAGTGTCGGTAGGTGCTGCTCCGGGCGTGTTCCACCTGGCGTCAATGCGATGCTGCAGCTGGGTAAGACGGTCGGCACACAGACGCATGATGGCAGGGTCTGACGGCACGCCCACGTCGTCGACAAACACGCCAAACTGCCTCACGCCCAGTTGATACATACTCTCAAACTTGCCCATGATGCGGTCGAGCACAGTGGCATCGGCCGGGTCGGAAAACGCCTTGCCTGGGTGAATGGCCCAGACGAAATTGACCTTGTTCTTGTGGGCCGCAGCGGTGATGTCGCGCATCATGTCTTGGGTGAGATAGCCTATCCGCTCCTGCTCTGGTGTGATATGAGTAGGGTAGGGCTCGCTCCACAAATGCGAGTGGTAAGGGTCAGATTTGGCTCCATACATGTAGGTGTTCATCTTATACCGTGCCATGAATTGGAACAAGTCCTTGGTGACCATCGCAGTGTAAGGCACACCATAGTAGCCCTCGATGATGCCGCGGTTCTGCACGTCGGCATAGTCATCAATGAGGACACATGGCATCTTGCCACTGCTGTTGCGCTGAGCTAGCATCTGGTCGAGCGTGGCAAGCCCGCAAAAAACGGCATCGGTGTTCTCGCCCCCGATGGTCACTTGTGCCTCACCTTTCATGCCAGCCGAAAGGGTTAAAAGGTAATGGTCGTAATGCCTTGGCTCTTCTTCTGGGCCTATCACCAACAGTTTAACGACCGAACCGGCCTTGGGCGTTTTGTGGGCCACCGCCGTCTGGAAGCCGTGTTTTTCTAGCACCAGGCGGGCGCGCTCGATGGTTGCTTGGTCGATGCCACTTTGTGCCACGATGGATATTTGTGGTGTGAATATGGCAGTGTCGGCAATATTAGTAAAGGCTGATGGTTTTATTGCCATCATATGCGGCGTGGGATAGATGGTGTAAGGCCCGTTGGCATTGAGCACTAGTGCCGTCATCATCGCGAGAGCAAGAGTTAGGTGTTTCATTGTTGAGCAGTTAAGAGGGGTAAGGAGTTGAAGGAGTTTAAGCGGGTGGTCTCACAATAAGTCAATTTCGCCCGTGTAGACGATGGTTGAGGGGCCGCCCAGGAGCAAATGGTCGTCGCTCTCGCGCCAGTCGACATGGAGTGTGCCGCCGTCCATGATAACATCGCAATGGCGAGATGCCAAACCCGTTTGAGCGGCTGCAGCGACGGCCGCACAAGCACCGGTGCCGCAGGCGAGCGTGATGCCGCTGCCGCGCTCCCACACGCGCACTCGCAAGCCATCGCTGACAGGCTGGGCAAACACGATGTTGCAGCGCTGTGGGAAGCGCGAGTGATGTTCGAGTCGCGCCCCAAGGGTAGCCACATCCACCGTGTTGAGGTCGTTCACAAAGGTGACATAGAGCGGGTTGCCCATCGACACGAAGCATCCGTCGGGTAATGGCTCGCCTGTGGGCAGGAACTGCCGCTTGTCGTCAAAAATTGGCGCAAACAAGTCGACGGTGACACTCGTCACCAAGTCATGCTCATCTACTTCCAGTTCAAGCAGTTTTACACCCGAGGGAGTGGACAGACGCAAGTGCCGCTCGCGTGTCAAACCCATCTCATAGACCAACTTGCCGATGCAACGGCTGGCGTTGCCACACATCGCAGCCTCGCTGCCGTCGGCATTGAAAAGGCGCATGCTGAAGTCGGCCAGCGCGGGGTCGGGGCGCCCGATGAGCACTAACCCGTCACCGCCAATTCCATAATGTCGGTGGCTCCAAGCAATTGACGCAGCAACGGGGTCGGGGATGTGGTAACGGGTGGCATCAACATAGATATAGTCGTTACCTGCCCCGTGCATTTTAGTGAATTGTATTTTCATTGTAATCAGGAGGGTGTAGGGCGAAAAGAATTTACAAAGATACACATTTTTGTTGACTGTGCAAAAAAATTTGCTTTTTAAGCGAAAAATGATTTGCGATTGTGTAAAATGTGTTACCTTTGTGCCCAATCGCTCCAACCATTAACATATAGATTCAAATTTTTAAATTATAAACTCTTAATACTAAATAAGATGCCTTATTATGACTTTGACACGGTCATTGACCGTCGTGGCACTCACTGCAAGAAAACCGATATGCTAACCACTATGTTTGGCTGCGACGACCTGTTGCCCCTGTGGATTGCCGACATGGACTTTGCCGTCAGTCCCGAGATTAGCTCGGCACTGGTGAAGCGATTCGGCGAGCACCCCATCTATGGCTACACCCTTCCCTACGACTCGTATTGGCAATCAATCATCGACTGGCAGCGCCGGCGCAACGGCTTTGAAATCACCCGTGAAGAGATGACGTTCATGCCTGGCGGAATGCCCGCGCTGGGCATGGTGCTCAACTTCTATACCCAGCCAGGAGACCGTGTGGTGCTGCAAGAACCCGTCTACTATGACTTCAAGGATGTGATTGAGGGCAATCGCCGACTGCCGGTGCGCAACAATCTGGTGCCCACAGGCGACCACTTCTATCGCATGGACCTGGACGACCTAGAGCGCGTGTTCATTGAGCAGAAACCGCGCATCATGGTGGTGTGCAATCCGCAGAACCCCATCGGCATCGTGTGGAGTAAGGAGGAGTTGCAGCAAGTGGCGGCGCTGGCTCGTAAGTATGGCGTTATCTTGTTCAGCGACGAGGTGTTTGGCGACATCACTCTGTTTGGCCACAAGCACGTTCCGCTGGCCACTGTCAGCGAAGATGCCGCTGCGGTCACTATAACTTGCGGCTCGCCTGGCAAGACTTTCAACATCCCAGGCCTGAAGAGTACCTGGCTAGTCATCAAGAACCCCGAACTGCGCCGTGAGTTTTATCGTTGGGTTGAGGTCAACGAGTTGTGCAATGCCAACATCACCGCCCTGCTTGCTACCGAGGTAGGCTACCGCTATGGTGAGCCCTGGCTCGAGGCATGCAAAAAGTACATTGAGCAGAACGTGCTTTATGTGTCGCAATATTGCCAGGAGCATATCCCCGAAATCTATGCCATTAAGCCACAGGCCTCGTTCCTGATGTGGCTCGACTGCCGCCGCTTGGGGCTCGATCACGCCCAACTGGTGCGGTTCTTTGCCCAGGAGGCTCATCTGGCGCTCAACAATGGCGAAATCTACGGCGTGCCTGGTTACTGCCATATGCGACTGAATGTGGGCACACCTCGTCCACGCCTTGTCTTGGCGATGGAGCGCCTGCGTGCCGCAGTTGACAGGCTAAAAAAATGATGCGTTAAACCAGTGCCAGGGCGAGGAGAATGGTGAAGATGAGCATGTTGCGGGCGGTGGCGCCGAGCAGGGGGTTGAGGGCGGCGCCACCGCGCGTGGTGAGGCGGTGCCAGGTGATGGTGTGTAGCACAAGGTAAACGGCTGGCGCGGCCAGTGCCCACACGGGGGGATTGCCCAGCAATGCCGACATGAGCCACAGCGGGGTGAGCAAGCACATCGCCACATAGCCGTTGATAAGGTAGGCCGCGGCTGCGGGTTTGCGCCCGAAGATGACAACCGAGGTGCGCTTGCCAGCCTCGAGGTCATCGTCCATGTCGCGGTAGTTGTTGACCAGCAGCACATTCACCCCCAGCAGACCAATGGACATCGATGCCAAGATGACCAGGGGTTCAAAGCGTAACGCCTGCACATAATAAGTGAGCGTGACGGGAATGACGCCAAAAAACAGAAACACCGCCAGCTCGCCCAGACCGTGATAGCTCAGCGGGTAAGGCCCTGTGCTGTAGGCCAGCGCACCCAGGGCGATGAATATGCCCGCGGGCAACAGCCACCAGCCACCGTATGGAATCAGGCAGCAACCCACCACACCCGCCGCTGCCAGGGTGGCAAAGGTCACGATGAGCAGGGTGCGGGGGCGGATATCGCCTTCGGTGACACCACGGCGAGGGCCTACACGGCCTTTCTTGTCGGCCCCGCGAAGATAATCATAATATTCGTTGGCAAAGTTGGACGCCACCTGAGCCAGCAAGGCGAACACAAGGCACAGCACTGCAGGAATCCACTGGAAACGCCCGTTCCACCAGGCGAGTGCGATGCCCATTACTGCGCCCGACAGCGACACGGGCAGGGTCCTGAGTCGCATGCATTCAAGCCATACACGGAGTCGTCCCCCTCCCCCCCTAAAGGGGGAACTAAATATTTGTTTCAATGGTTTTGATGACATCGTCTATTTTATTTAGAACTTCATCGTTTGCGAAGCGAATGACTTTGAAACCTTGTTTTTCAAGCCATTCTGTTCTAGTGGCATCTTCCTTTTGCTGTTCGCTACTCAAGTGATAATCTCCATCAATCTCAATGATAAGCGACTTGGCAATACAAACAAAGTCAACAATATACTCGCCTATAATGTGTTGTCGGCGGAAATTTACGCCAAATTGATTGGCACTTAATACATGCCACATTAAATTTTCAGCCTCAGTAGGGTGTCGTCTCATCAATCTAGCGTGTTCGGCTAAAACCGATAATTCGCAGACATTGGTTTATATCTGAATCCACATTTCATCTTCAATCTATGTCACTTCTACACCCCCCTTTAGGGGGACTTGGGGGGACGAGACTACTACTTCCTTGGGTTTTGGGGAAGTTGCTGGGCGAAGGAGCGATTCATAAAGTAATAGAGGTTGAACAGACCGTGGTCATAGCCCATCGAAATGGCTGGCCCGGCCTCGCTGGTGAAGATTCCGTTGCCCTCGAGCACAAAGCCGCGAGTACCCATTACACCCTGCGCCTTACGCACAATGGTGGGCTCGGTATCGACACCCGTGTGCGCCAGGTTCAGCGCCACGAGCACACCCATCACACGCGCGTCAAGGTTGAAGGTAGGCGCTTCGCCCTCGCCAGGGACTGAGGCAATCTCGTTGTTGAACATATACTGGATGATAAACGGCCCTTGCTGGATGTTCAGGTGATTCAGCCCCACGTAGGGCGTGGGATTGCTCTCGAGCAGGCTATTGAGGTCCATCAGCGTGGACTTGGGACCTGCGCCACAGCACTGGTCTGGGCCGAACAGCATCATCATCGATGCTACGGCCAGGTCGGTGTCAATAAAACCGCGCGCCGCAGGAGCAGTTGAGAGGCCGCCATTGACGTGGACAAACTTGACGCTCCCCACCGCCTTGCCTTGCTGGTCGACCAAGTGGCACACCGTATCGGTGATGGCAATGTAGCGGTCGGCGGTCAAGTCAACCAGACGGTCAAACTGGGGTTTGAACAGCACTTGGTTGTTACGGTCGACCAGACCCATCTTGCGGTTCTTGAGCACCAGGTAGAGCCCAGCGGCCGTGCGGGTATAGTCGTCATAGCGCGCACTGTCGACTGCAGCGTGGTCCTGGTTGGGGTTAGGCACTTCCTTGCCCTGATCGTTGAGGCACACAATGGTGTCGCCCTTGACTACGGGCAGCACACCCGACACAAAGAAGGGCTGGATGAGCTGGTACTCGGCCGACGAACCCTCAAAGAGTCGCTTGCCGGTCTTGTCGATGATGGTGAATATCACGGCACTGTCGTTGTCCTGATGATTGTCGACCACGATGGCGCGGTCATTGTGCAGAAACTCATGCACCTGGGCATACTGCGCCGCGATGGCGGTGTCGCCCTGCTCGTTGATAAATCCCCACAGGCCCTGGTCGTTCTGGTAGGCTGCCATGCCGCGGTTGAACATGGTGCACTGCGCCACCTCCTTGGGTAGTGTCTTGACCACCTCACATTGCTTGTCGATAACCTCAAGTGGCCCACCGCGATGGCTTGCGATGGCCAGGCCGTTCTCGCCGAACGAGGTGACACTACCGTAGTGTTCACGGTTGACTGGCTTCTTCGGGTCCTTGACATTGTAGTAGTCAAAGGTGCCCTCATCGTTCATCACATAGTACATCTCGTTGACCACCGCGCTAGGCGCCACGTCGTAGGCATCCTTCACAACCAGTTCGCCCGAACGGACGTCTAGGATACTCCATTTCTCACTGCCCACAAGCTGCACCGGCAGGTACTGAGTCTCGTAGGGGTACTCTGACTCGTTCTTGCAGCCCACCACCAGGGCCAAGAGCAATGCACAATGCACAATGCACAATGCATAATGCTTGATTCTCGTTTTATGCATCTTGTTTCTCGTTTTTAAGTTTGAATTGCAAAGGTACACATTTTCTGCGACATGCGCATGATGTGTGCCGCTAAGAATAAAAAAAGCAGCCTGACAACACTGTGCCAGGCTGCGTTTGTTATGAATCAAAAAGTATAGATTACTTTCCTGTGCCTTTGCCTAGGATGATGTTCACAATCGCATTGACATCCGAAACATCAACGCCATCAACACCATTGACATCAGCACGGCCATCATAGTTGGCGGCGCTGTCCTTGCCCAGGATGATGTTTACAACGATGTTTACATCAGTGACATCCACCTTTCCGTCGTTGTTCACATCACCACGCAGGATGGACATATTGACAGTGAAGTGGTGGGGGTCCAGTTCGCCGAACACCGGTTGCTGATAGCGGTGTCCTGATTCGTCGGCACCGAAGACATAGTAGTCAACCTCTGATGCCTGGTGATAGCCCTTAATGTAGCCCACATATTCATCGGGTGCACCGGTAGCTCTCATGTGCGCAGTCTGGTAGGGGCCGTTGTCAATGCTGTAGTAAACCAATAGCGAGTCCTCTTTCAGGGGCTTTCCGCTATAGGCGACAAACTTGCTCGTGATGGCAATGGAATCACCGCACTCCTGCGTGCCGAAGAGCACATTCCTGTGGTCAACATACAGCATGTTGAAGTCCATCACTCCGCGCGTGCGACAGTGCAAGGCATCGGTGTTCTGCCACGCGATGCTACCAGATGCGTTGCTCACGCCCGTCACCTCGTAGCCAGGCAAAGCATCCCTATAGACCTGCAGTGCGCGTTCATTGTAAGTGCTGTTGCTGCCCATCGGCACATAGACATGCTTGTTGAGGATAAGGCTGTTGGTATAGGGAGCAAGGGTGCTGCCACCAGGTTCTTCGACACGATACACCTTGTAGGGGTAGCCCCAGCAGCAGTTGGTTGTGGCGAAATAGTTGGCCACGGACTCATAGTTCTCATATCTGCTGTCGGTCTTCGGCAGTTTCGCAATCAAGATTTTATCTGGAGCCAAGTATTTTCCCCAGCAGTCGACATGGGCAATGTAGTCTTGCTGCGGGTCGATGGTGATGTGGTAGTTGTCGATGCCGAGGTAGGCAAGCATTTTCTGGCGCACATTTGCCTCGTTATTGTTGTTCTCTGAAACCACCAGATTGTCGCTAACAGCGTGTCCGCGTCCGTCCTGCATCATGTTGCCTCCAGTGTGTGTCAGGTTCATGCCGTAGAGGGGGATATCCCATAGTGTGGCAAAAGTCGAAGGTATCGCGTCGTCGTTCGGCCGCGGGCGATTATACACATTGTCTACGATGGCAGGATTCTTGCCGGCAAAGATATACCAGGGACCGTAGTCGCGCACCCAGTAGGAATCTGAATTTGCATTCACAAAGGTGACTCGATCCATGTTTACCCCCGCATTGTTGAAACTCGACCGTGCTGATGACTGTTGGGATTGGCTCA
>JAEEVE010000004.1 GCA_016290765.1 Muribaculaceae bacterium | reverse complement strand
GCGAGCAAGCTCTCGTTTTGCGTTCGGCTCGCACCATTGGTCTAACTTAGAGGGGGAGCAGCTGAGGTCTTCCCCTAAGCTAGGGGAGGTGGCGCGAACCGCGAAGCGCTCGGGGAGATGGCAAAGCACGTGTTGAGCGAAGCTCAGCGTGCGGTGCCGTAGGCATTGCCACTCGACACAACACTGTGCCGGAGGAGTGTGTGATGACACTCAGCGAGATTTGGGAAAAAACGCGAAGCACGCGAAACATTTTGTTCTTTTTGTCTTTTTAGTCTAAAAACGCGATTGATACATTATGAAAAAGATTCTACTCTTATTAGTTTTGTGGGTAATGGCGGCATTTATGCCTGCTATTGCCCAGGAGACACTGACCGTTTATGATGGTGGTGCAACGGACGGTTTCGTTCCTGTTTATGGCCTCTATGCTGACGCTTACAACAAGTGCCAGATGATTATGCCAGCCGATGACCTGAGCAATATGGTTTATGGCACCATCTCAAAGATAACATGGTATCTTGCTACTCCTGCTGCTGCACCTTGGGGGGGGAACTTCCAGATTTACCTTAGTGAGGTTTCACAAGCCACGTTTGCATCTAACGATTTCCTCGATATTTCAGGTGCCACCCTTGTATATGAAGGCCCACTTGATGGCACTAACGAGACTATGGAAATTGAGTTCGCCCAAGACTACAACTATGGTGGCGGCAACCTGCTCATTTCTGTCTATGAAACTTCGCCCGGCTCTTGGAAGGCTGCTACCTTCTTTGGAGCAAGTGTCACTGGTGCATCAGTCAGCGGCTACAGTTACAGCGGTTTCGAGTTTATTACTGCTACCCAACGCAATTTCTTGCCAAAGACCACCTTCACTTACGATCCTATCGGTGTCGTAGTTTACCGCAAGCCAAAGAACCTGGCAGTTAGTGACATCACAACCCACAGCGCTACCATCACTTGGGAGGCTGGTGGCAACGAGACTACTTGGGGCATTGAGTACAAAAAGGCTGCCTACGAGGAGTGGACTTCAGCAGGTACTGTTACCGAGAAGACCATCGCTCTCGATGCACTTGCTAACGGTGTGAAGTATGACGTTCGCCTTAAGAGTATCTATGCCAATGGCGAAAGCGAATGGGTTCAAATTTCGTTTCCTACCCTTGCTTTGGAGGGCGAGGGGACCGACGTGACGCCGACTCCTCATCCGACCGCATCGACAACCAAATGGTATCAGATCAAAACTCAAGACAACTGCTATCTGTACTTCAATTGGGATGAAGAACGTGTCATGGCGACATCGTCCCCGTCAACCGATGACGCTTACTTGTTTTGCTTTGTGCGCGACGAGGCGGACAGCTCCATAATTTACATTTACAACCGTGGACGCCAGCGCTACATGGCTCAAGGCGACTTTACCACAGGTAGCTGTGATAATCCTGATATTGACTATGTTGAATGGAACAACGATGGCAGTTTCTTCTATATCTGCTTTAGTGATCTTAATTCACATAAAAGATATCTTTCTTACCAATCTGGTTCAGAGTATGCGGTTACTGGGTCTGAGAATGGCAGCTTTACGGCGTCAGAGGTAGTGACTGCGCCACTTGTCACCGTCCCTTACAACACGCTTGCTCCCATTGATTTCCACATCCCCCACAATGACCTGGACAATGAGGGCGACGAAGGGTATGCCAAGTTGATTGACCAGAACAAGAGCACCAAGTGGTGTGTGGTAAACAACTCCGATGGTTGGGAGACCATCTGGATGGACTTTGAGAGTGACGTGTGGTTCATCCCCAAGGGCTACACCTTGACGACGGGCAACGATACCGGGTCGCACAACAACCGCAACCCCAAGGAGTGGGTCATTTATGGCAAGACCTTTGAAGATGATGACTGGACGGAGTTGGTGTATGTGACCGATGGCAGGCAAGCCGGTTTGGGCACTATGTCCTCCACCGAGTACTCCTTCGATATCACGGGCGCCACCAAGGGCTATCGATACTTTCGCTTTGAGGTGCGGCAGATCAGAGGACAAGAGGCAAATAACAAATACATTTTCCAACTGGCCGAGTTAAAGCTTCTCGGCACGTATGTGGATGCTCCTGAACCACCCATCCCAGGTGATCTGAACGGTGACGGCCAGGTCGACATCAGCGACGTGAACGCGGTCATCAACATGATGCTGGGCAAAACGACGCAGACCGCGGCCGGCGACGTAACGGGCGACGGCAATGTCGACATCAGCGACGTGAACGCGGTGATTAACATCATGCTGGGCAAGACGACACCTACACCCCCGCCTACCGAGCCCACCGCGCAGTCGCTTACGGCCACGGGCTATAACGCTCCCGGCAATACCAACAATAACGCCGATGAGAATTATACAAAGCTCGTAGATGGCAACAGAGAAACCAAGTGGTGCGTGGTCAATCCGTCAGGGGCCTGGGAGACCATCTGGATTGACCTCAAGTGCGATGTCGCCTTCAGGCCCACCAGTTACATCATGACCACGGGCAACGACACCCAATCATTCATTGCCCGCAACCCAAAGAACTGGAAGATTTATGGCCGTAACAGCGAGAGCGAGTCGTGGACTGAGCTGGTGCATGTGACCGACGGTGCCGGATTGGGTACCGCCAACACCACTGACTATACGTTCCAGTTCAACGGCATCACGCAGGCGTACAAGTTCTACCGCTTCGAGGTCATCGACATTGGCGGCTGTGATATCTGGAACAGCAACTACTACATCTTCCAGCTCGGCGAGCTGACGCTGGTGGGATATTGATAGTAGATAACAGCGGTTGCACTTTTGCCTTTTGCAACTAAAAAGACAAAAGTGCAACCAACTTTTTTTAACAATCTCTTGGCAATCTGAGCCAATTTATTTAATTTTGCACCCAAAATTGGCAAAATTGTTTATATCTAACTCAAATATCATTACAAGCATGAAAAAGTTTTTATCTCTCTTTGCGATGCTACTGGTGGCAGCAAGCGCATGGTCGTTGCCGTTTGAGCCCACGACCGACCCGTCGGCCTCGACGACCAAATGGTATCAAATCAAGACCGGCACTCATTATATGTACTCCAATCATGCGAGTTGGGACGATGTATATCCCTCGACGACCGCCTCGACCGATGACTATTATCTGTGGTGCTTTGTGGGCACCTCGTCGACTGGCTACACGATTTACAACCGCGGCGCTCGGGCCTATATGAATGGCCTTTATGTAAGCGGCTCGCCTGGCGATTATGAGCTCAGCTATGTCGAGATGGCCAGCGGCAACAATTTCTACATCTACTATAACGATCGATATGGTCAAGTGACCCAAAAGATGTATGTCTATTACGACAGTGATAATAACTGTTTTTCTGGCACTAATGGAAAAGTTGACACTTTCACATCTATAGAGGTGACGATTGAGCCACCGACACCGCCCACCGAGTTGCCCTACGAGACACTCACAGCGACCGATTATAATGTCCCTCACAACACCTTGGAGAATGTTGGACCTGAGGGCTACAAAAAGTTGGTTGACCAGGACAAGAGCACCAAGTGGTGTGTGGTGAACAACTCCGGTGCCTGGGAGACCATCTGGATGGACTTTGAGAGTGACGTGTGGTTTATCCCCAACGGCTATATCTTAACGACAGGCAACGACACCCAAACGAACCCCAACCGCAATCCCAAGGAGTGGATCCTCTATGGCAAGGTCTTTAAAAATGACGATTGGACTGAGATAGCGCATGTGACCAATGGTGGCGGCCTGGAGGCTAAGAACACCACCGACTACACATTCCCTCTCACGGGAATCACCCAGGGTTACCGCTACTTCCGCTTTGAGGTGCGGCAAATCAATGGCAAGAGCACGAGCGACAACAATTACATCTTCCAATTGGCCGAGTTGCAGCTCACCGGCACAAAGGTGGCCGACCCCACCCCCCAGGGCTTGCCGTTTGTGCCCACAACCGACCCATCGGCATGGTCGACCCACTGGTATCATATCAAGAGTCCCGACGTCTATCTGATCAACAACCCAAACAGCAACTATGTAGGAGCCTCGTCATCGCCGTCAAACGACGACAATTACCTGTGGTGTTTTGTGGGCACCGAGTCGACTGGCTACAAGATTTATAACCGTGCCCGCCAATGTTATATGAGGGGGTTCTATATGAATGGCACAGGTGATGAGGCTGACATCAACTATGCGGAAGTGGAGAGCGGAAACAGTTTCGCAATCAGCTATAATGATGGTGGCAAGATGTATCTCGTTTATACGAATGGCATGGTGCATGGCAGTTCTTACAAATACCACAGTTACACGGCTATTGAGATATTAGCCCCCCTCGATCCACCGGAGATAAACATCCCAGGTGACTTGAACGGCGACGGCAAAGTGGATATCGCCGACGTGAATGCCGTCATCAACATGATGCTGGGCAAGACATCGCCGACCGAGGCTGGCGACGTGACGGGTGACGGCAATGTCGACATCGCCGACGTCAACGCCGTCATCAACCTGATGCTGGGCAAGACGACACCGGTCACGCCACCCACCGACCCCACCCCTCAGACGCTCACCGCCATCGGCTACAACATCCCCCACAACGCCCTGGACAATGAGGGCAACGAGGGATATGCCAAGCTGGTGGACGGCAACCGCAACACCAAGTGGTGCGTGGAGAATCGCTCTGGGGCATGGGAAACCATCTGGATTGACCTCAAGAGCAACACCGCATTCACCCCCACCAGCTATAAGATGACTCCGGGCAATGACACCTACAATTTCTATACCCGCAATCCGAAGAATTGGAAGATCTATGGCCGCAACAGCGAGAGCGAGTCGTGGACCCAGCTGGCTCATGTGACCGACGGCTCCGGGCTGGGCACCAGCAACTCTACCGACTACACCTTCGAGTTCAACGGCGTGACGAAGGCGTACAAGTACTATCGGTTTGAGGTCATCGAGATTGGCGGCAAGGACAAGTGGAACAGCGCCTACTACGTCTTCCAGCTGGCCGAACTGACGCTGCTGGGATACTGATGTCCACCTAGCCCCCTAAAGGGGGGATGAAGGATTTCGCCAAATCTTGTGAAAGAAATGAGATTTGGCGAAATTTTTCTTGCACATTCGGGCGACAATCACTACTTTCGCAGCGAAAAATATGTGCTGTGGACATTTATTATTTCAATCCCGAGAATGACTTGGCGCTGGCCAATGGGGGGCTGAACTACACTGCCCCACCACGAGCGGCACAGCTGCGGCACGACCTGCGGCTGCTGCCGGCATGGCTGGCACAGCCGGGCGACCGTGTGCTGTGCCCCGACCAATGCACAATGCACAATGCACAATGCACAATGACATCGCATGATGTTCACAAGAAAGATCGCGAGTGGCTGCTAGCACAGGGATTGGGGGTTGACATCATCACGCCCGAGGAACTGCCCAACTTGACCGAAGCGCACCTGGTGCCATGGGGGTGGAGCCGCGCCACACGGCGCACGCTGCAGCGCTGGGGCGTGCCCGAAGGGCTGTTGCCCAGCACCGAACGCATCGAGGCGGTGCATCGCTTGTCGCACCGCCGCACCACCATCGCCATGAATGAGCGGCTGCAGCAGCTCACAGGCATCGACTACTGCCCCACCCCGGTCGAACTCACCACACTGGAGCAAGTCAAGCGTTGGGCTAGCGAGCATCCGGGATGCTACCTGAAGTTGCCCTGGTCGGGCAGCGGACAGGGCGTTTACCGCGTGTTGAGCATGGAAGACGAGCACTTGTGGCAATGGTGCCAAGGTGGCCTGCGGCGGCAAGGGTCGCTGCTGTGCGAAGAGGCGCTAGACAAGATTCAGGATCTTGCCACCGAGTGGCTGTGCCGTGACGGCAGGGTCGAGTTGGTGGGTTACTCGGTCTTTGAGAGCGACTTCCACCACCAGTATGCTGGTGGCGTTGTCGACACCCGCCAGGCACTGCACGATCGCATCGCAGCCCTCTATCCCGCCCTAGACGACGCGGTGACGGCCTTGCAACAGGTCATCACCGCGCTGATTGCGCCCGAGTATGACGGACACCTGGGTGTGGATATGATGCTTTATCGCCGTGCCGATGGCACCATCGGTCTCGACCCATGCGTCGAGGTCAATCTGCGGTGCACCATGGGGCTGGTTTGCAGCGTACTGGGCGAGCGACACGGCCGCCGCGGCATCTTCCACATCACCGACACGCCCCAACCCACCAGCGAGCCGCTCACCCCACCCGCCCACTTCACTGCAGTGCTAAACTAAGGAATATGTTAAAAATAACGAGAATTCCTTTTCAAAAAAAAGTCAATAACACCTTTTATTAAAAAAATAATATTTATCTTTGCACAATATTTGCATTTAACCGAATTATTCGGCATGGTTATCACCAAGTTACCCATATTGACAGGCAAATGACTCTCAAAAGAACAAATCTACTTAATAATCTGATTTTTAACATATTACAATCAATACCGCCCACTCATTATTCTTGTGGGACAGTATTTAATAGCATAACTGCTTGCCGCAGGTTGGCAGTTTATCATTATATGTCACATTTCGACTACTAGGCAAGAAATGAGCCTTTTTTAATTTGATTTTTTAAAAGAATACAATAATTATGTTAGGAAAAAGTCAATTTTTAAAGTTGAGCGCGGTGATGTTCATGGCGGTGTGTGTGGCGACATGTGGAGTAGACATACCCAAGGAGACGCAGACATCGTTTGAGACGATGACCATCACGAAGTCGGACATCGAGATACCCGTGAAATTCAGTGCCAAGATGAAGGGCCAGGCCGATGTGACCATCTCGCCCCAAGTGAGCGGCCAACTGATGCGCATCTGCGTGACCGAAGGTCAGCAAGTGAGGCGCGGACAGACGCTGTTTGTCATTGACTCTCGCAATGCTCAAAACGAGCTGCAATCGGCGCAAGCCAACCTCCAGGCTGCGCAGGCCAATCTGGCGGCTGCGCAGGCACAAGCCAACAGTGCGAAACTGGAGTATGACAGCAACAAGAACCTGTTTGACAAAAAGATTGTGAGCAATTACACGCTCGAGAACTCGCTGAACACCTACCGTCAGGCGCAAGCGTCGGTCGGCCAGGCTAAGGCCTCGGTTACCCAGGCGCAAGCAGCCGTGAGCCGTGCTCGAGTGAACTTGGGTTTCTGCACGCTAACCTCACCGGTTTCGGGCATCGTGGGTGAGATTACTGTCCATGCTGGTGATCAGGTGACTCCAATGACCCAATTGACCATCGTCAGCGGCAACCAACAGATGGAGGCTTGGTTCTCGGTTCCCGAATCGATTCTCGAGGCGGGCATCTCTTCAGGTGCCACTCGTAGCGACAAGGACCGATACCTTGCTGAGTTGCCCGATGTGACCTTTGTGATGAAGAACGGCACCGAGTATCCACAAAAGGGCCGCATCTCCAGCATCACGGGCGTGGTGGACGCTGCAACGGGTTCGCTAGCCTGCAAAGCCACGTTCCCCAACCCTGACGGCCATCTGTACTCGGGCATCCAAGGCACCGTGATTCTGCCACTGAGCAGCAAGGATGTGATGGTGATTCCGCAGAATGCTTTGGTGCGTCTGCAAGACAAGTCGCTAGTCTATAAAGTGAAGTCCGACAGCACGGTTACCGCCGTCACCGTGATCACGACCGACGCCGGCAACGGCAAGGACCTGATTGTGAAAGAGGGCCTGAATGTGGGCGACCGCATCGTGACCGTCGGCGCCAACAACTTGCAGGAAGGTCAGCAAGTCCTTTTCCCAACCGCAGCCAAAAAGGAAGACTAAACCATGAAGAATAATATCTTCATCAACAAATATGTGATGGCATGCGCGATAGCGATTGTCATCACGCTGGTGGGCGTCATCTGCATGAGCACGCTGCCCATTGAGCAATACCCCAACATTGCACCACCGACGGTGCGCGTATCGACATCGTACACCGGCGCCGACGCGAACACCATCATGAAGTCGGTGATTCAGCCGCTGGAAGAGAACATCAACGGTGTGCCGGGTATGACCTATATCACCAGTTCGGCCTCGGCATCGGGCGATGTCTCGATTCAAGTCTTTTTTGAACAAGGCACCGACCCCGACCTGGCCGCAGTGAATGTCCAGAACCGCGTCAGCCGCGCAACCGCCTTGCTGCCCTCGGAGGTGACCAAGGTGGGTGTGCAAGTGATGAAACAGCAGAGTAACATCCTGCACATCGGCGCACTGAAGAGCGTGGACGGCAAGTATGATGCCGACTTTATTGCCAACTACATCGACATCAACATTCGTCCGCGTCTGATGCGTATTACCGGTGTAGGCGACGTGTTGGCATTGGGTAACACTTACGCCCTGCGCATCTGGCTCAAACCCGATGTGATGGCGCAGTATGGTCTGGAGCCCAACGACGTATTCGCCGCCATTGGCGGTCAGAGCTTCGTTGCCGCCACGGGTTCGCTGGGTGAGCAGTCGGAGAACGCCTATCAGTACTCGATGGAGTACAAAGGTACGCTGAAGACCGTCGAGGAGTTCAACGACATTGTGCTGCGCACCAGCGACAGCGGTCACCTGCTACACCTGAGCGACGTGGCCGAAGTGGAGATTGGAGCCGTGAGCTACAACTTCACATCGAACATCGACGGTAAGCCGGGCACCATCTACATGGTGTTCCAGGCACCGGGCGCCAACGCTACCGAGGTGAACGCCCGCATCAACAAGCTCTATGAAGACCTGAAGCCGACAATGCCTGCCGGGCTAGAGTTTTTGATCTTGGAAACCAGTGACGACTTCCTGTTCGCTGCCATCCACAATGTGGTGGAGACACTAGTCATCGCTATCATCCTCGTGATCCTTGTGGTGTACTTCTTCCTGCAGAGCTTCAAGGCGACGGTTATCCCGTCCATTTCGATCATCGTGTCGTTGTTGGGAACCTTCGCCATCGTGTCGCTAGCAGGCTTCTCGCTGAACATTTTGACGCTATTCGCCCTTGTGCTGGCTATCGGTACCGTGGTGGATGACGCCATTGTGGTTGTTGAGGCGGTCATGGCGAAGATGGAGGGTGGCATCACCGATGCCCGTGAGGCGACGCGTCAGGCTATGAACGATGTGTCAGTCGCCGTCATCTCGTGTACCTTGGTCTTCATGGCTGTGTTTATCCCAGTGGCCTTCATGCCGGGTACTTCGGGCTCGTTCTTCACGCAGTTCGGTGTCACGCTGGCATCGGCTGTGGGTCTGTCGTGTGTATCGGCTTTGACGCTGTGTCCTGCCCTTTGCGCCATCATGATGCGCTATTCCAAGGACGGCAAGGAGAAGAAGAACCTGAACTACTATGTCACCAAGGCCTACACTGCCAGCTATAACGCCATCCTGAGGAAATATACCAAGAGCGTGAGCCGCTTTATCAAGCGCCCGGTGATCGCGGGCATCTTGCTCGCCATCGCTGCTGTGCTGCTCGTCATCTTCATGCGCGGTCTTCCCAGTGGTCTTGTGCCGCAAGAAGACCAGGGCGTGTTCTTTGCCGAGGTTCGTGCTCCAGAGGGCTGCACCCTGCATGAGACCCAAGAGATTGTGAAGATGGTCGAGGAGCGTGTGAAGAAGATTCCCGAGTTGGAGAGCTACGCTGTGGTGAGTGGTTATGGCATGATGGCCGGTCGTTCGGGCAGCTGCTATGCCACGCTCATCATCCGCTTGAAGAACTGGGATGACCGTCCGGGTATGAACCACAACATCATGCTGGTCTACGCTCGCTTCGCCATGGACTGCAAGGACATCAAGAATGCCCGGGTTATCCCATTCCAGATGCCACAGGTGCCAGGCTACGGCTCGAACAGCAGTGTGAACCTGGTGCTGCAAGACATGCAGGACCGCCCGATGTCGGACTTCAACATCGACGCGACCCAATTCCTAACCAAGCTGAACGAGCGTCCAGAAATCATGATGGCCATGTCGACCTATTCAGAGCGTTTTCCGAAATATCAGGTCGAAGTCGACGCTACGCAGTGCGACCGCGCTGGTGTGACACCCGCTTCTGTGCTCCGCACCCTGGGTGCCTATTGCGGTGGCTCTTATGTAGGCAACTTCAACCAGTTTGGCAAGGTGTATCGCATCATGGCCAACGCTGCGCCTGAATATCGTCTTGACCCCTCGTCGCTCAATAACATCTTTGTGCGTGTGCAAGGTGGCAAGATGGCTCCCATCTCGGAGTTTGTCAATTTGTATGAGATTGTCGGCTCGGCCTCGGTCGATCACTTCAACCTATTCCAAAGCATCACTTGCGGTGTGATGACCGCCAGCGGATACTCGGAGGGCGATGCTCACAAGGCCATTGCCGAAGTGTTCAAAGAGTCGATGCCTAACGGCTACAGCTACGAATATGGTGGCATGTCGCGCGAGGTGGAGGAAGCGGCGGGCTCTAACGCCACGGCACTCATCTACTGCATCTGCGCCATCCTCATTTACCTGATTCTTGCATCACTCTACAACTCATGGTTCACCCCGATGGCCGTGCTGCTGAGCGTGCCCTTCGGTCTGATGGGCTCGTTTGGCGCCATCTGGCTGGTCTCGCTACTGCATCTGCCTGGCATGGAGAACAACATCTACTTGCAGACGGGTGTGATCATGCTGATCGGTCTATTGGCGAAGACCGCCATCCTCATCACCGAGTTTGCCTCAGAGCGTCGCGAACAAGGCATGAGCATCCGCGATGCTGCATTTGCCGCCTGCGAGGAGCGTCTGCGTCCCATCTTGATGACCGTAGTCACGATGATTGCGGGTATGATTCCGCTCATCATCGCCGGTGGCGCCGGTGCCAATGGTAACCGAGTGCTTGCCCTCGGCGTCACCGCCGGTATGGCCGTCGGTACTCTCGCCCTGCTCTTTGTTGTCCCAGCCTTCTTCATCGTGTTCCAGAAGTTGCATGAGAAGTATCAAGGCAAAACCGTGAAAGAAACAAGTGAAACCGAGATAACAACCGAATAGCGAAATGAAAAGGATAAAAGTTATCATCAGCATAGGCATCCTGTGCCTCGTGGTCGGGAGTTGTGGCTTGTACAACAAATATGAGTCCGATCCCACGATACCAGCCGATGTCCTCGGTATCAACACCAC
The DNA here is from genome assembly GCA_016290765.1 of Muribaculaceae bacterium. Lineage (GTDB taxonomy): Bacteria > Bacteroidota > Bacteroidia > Bacteroidales > Muribaculaceae > Sodaliphilus. The sequence continues at coordinate 28,075 of JAEEVE010000004.1, read as the reverse complement.
CGACACGCTGGGCGCCAATGTCCCCGCCCCACTGTCGTGGCGAGAATTCTTCACCGACCCGCTGTTGCAGCAGCTCATCGAGTGTGCGCTAGAGCGCAATACTGACATCAACTCGGCGCGCATTGCCATCAAGCAGAGCGAGATTTCGTTGCAGATGGCGAAGAAGGCAATCCTGCCATCGCTGTTTTTCTCCCCCTCGGGAACTATCTCGCATTTCAATGGCAACACGACAGAGACCTACAATGTGCCCTTACAAGCCAATTGGGACTTGGGCACGATTGGCTCCTACACCAACAAGAAGCGGGCCGCGCAGGCCGTGATCATGCAAGCCCAGGCACGCGAGGACCTTGTGCGCACCAACCTGATTTCGGCCGTCGCCCAGCAGTATTGTCTGCTTCAGTTGTTGGACCGCCAGTACGAAATTCTGATCCAAACCGATAGCCTGTGGGGTGCCTCTTTAGAGGCTCAAAAGGTTCTGTGGGAAAACGGCAAGATCTACTCTACCGCCGTCAACCAACAGGAATCGTCGTGCATGAACGTCAAGACGCAGATGGTGGATGTGAGGCGCAACATCCGCAGTGTGGAAAATGCCCTTTGCCAACTCTTGGCGATGTCGCCCCAGCATATCGACCGCAGTCCCTGGGGCAGTTATTCCATGCCTCAACTGGCCAACGAGGGCATTTCAGCGCAGATGCTTCAAAATCGTCCCGACATTCGCCTGGCCGATCATGCCATGGAGGAGGCCTTCTATAACATGCAGGTTGCCCGTTCGGCATTCTACCCTGGCATCTCGCTATCGGGAGCGGCTGGCTGGACCAACAGTGGTGGTGGCGCCCTCGTCAACCCAGGCAAAATCTTGCTCAACATTGTCGGTTCGCTCACGCAGCCCATCTTTGCCCGCGGGCAGTTGAAGGGTAACCTAGAAATTGCCAAGCTTAATCAAGAGAACATGCGCAACAATTATGTGCAGACGGTGATTGACGCGGGTAATGATGTGAACGAGGCGCTTGCCGACTACCAAGCATCTATCGAGAAATATAGCTTGTATCACCGCCAGGTTGAGGTGCTGCACGATGCCTTCAACGGCACGCACGAACTCATGGACAACGGCAAGGCGAGTTATCTTGAGGTGCTCACGGCACAGGAAAGCTTGCTGAACGCCCAAATCAGTGAGGCAAAGAACATGTACGATGCCGCCCAGGCCATTATCGAACTTTACATCGCCCTGGGTGGAGCTACAAGATAGATTTTATTTATTTTAATCCTCCATTAAAGATTTATGAAGAGCAAACTCTCTGTAGTTTTTATTCTTTGTGTAGGGGTGCTACTCTCGGCTTGTTCACATGACGAGCCAACCGTGAAGCGCCGTGGCGAGCGCCAGGTATATGTACTCACCGCGGAAGGTCACATCTACGACCTGATGGGCGACAAGATAAAGGAGCTTCCCGACTGCGAATATGCCTCTGAAATTATCAGCGACGGTGATGACTATTTTGTCTCGGGGAAAAACTCCAAGGGCAAAGTAGGTTACTGGAAAAATGGCAAATGGAACACGCTTCACATCGATTTTATAGAAAATGTGAGCCACGAAACGCAGGGCATAGCCAAGTGGGACTATTACATCTACCTCTATGCCCACCCCTACATTTTGAAAAACAGTGGCATCTTCCCAATTGATGACTGTGAGAATTTCAGCCCTTCGGGCAAGTGCCTGACGGTGAGCAATGGCAAGTGCTACCTTGCGGGAATGGAATATCATGGCGATGACCCCAATGATGCCGTGCTCTACTATGAGTATAAAGGTCGCTTTGCCAAGGCCATTCTCCCTAAACCCAGTCCCGACCTAAGCGGCCATGCAACGTGCATCCATGCCTACGACACCGTCCACACCATCGTGGGCGGTCACGTGGGGCATGAGCCTTGCATCTGGGTTGACCAGCAACTGCAAGTGCTTCCACGCATCTTTAACCCACCTGCCCCAGAGATTGACTTACCACTTGGCCACGTGAGTTCGGTGATTCAACTGAATGGCCACATCTATGCTTGCGGTTTTGAAACAAACGAAGAGGGCCACGACATGGCCATCATGTGGATTGATGGTGTCCCGAAACGCATTCATTCAGGACGTCAGGAAAAAGTCATATTCTCCTTTGCCGAAGAGTTAATTGCCTATGGTGATGATTACTATATGCTCAGTTTTGAGTTCTACGAGAAAAATCTGCCAAACGGCGAGGCCGAGGTTTATGGCGACATCCTTATCTGGCTGAACGACAGAATAATAGCCAAATACAATAATATTGATGTTGTAAATTTCACTGTGGTATAACAAATAAAACGACAATGAAAATGAAACTTTTTTTAAGAACTCTTTTCTTAGGAGCTTTGTTTGCGATTCCCTACACCATGGGTGCGCAAATCACCAATATCCCTATCGGTGTATCAGAGAAGATTAATGCCGACAGTCTCGCTCGTGTGTTCGACAGTCAACCGTTCTTTGGCATCTACAAGGACAACTATTTTGTTGGCGGTACGGCACTGAACCAGAAGCCCACCGAGTTTAACAGCGACGTGAAGTTCCAGATTAGCTTCCGCCAGCGCCTCACCAAGTCGGTCCTTCCCTTCCACAGCCACATCTTCTTGAGCTACTCACAGAAGGCCATGTGGAACGTCTTTGAGGAGTCGCTGCCGTTCCACGACCTGAACTTCAACCCGGGCATCGGTATCCAAGGCCTTATCACTCATAATGACAAGGTGCTCGGCAATGCCACCATTATGCTCGAGCATGAGTCTAATGGCCGAGACGGTGAGGCGTCACGCAGTTGGAACAAAATCTCGTTTGCCGGTTCGGTATTTATTGACCCTCGTCTGATGGTGCATGCCAAGGCGTGGATTCCCATCATCGATGGCCAGCAGAACAAGGACATTCTCAAATACAGTGGCATTTTCCAGGCTGGTGCGCAGTTCCTTTCCACCAACAAGCGTTGGGTGGCCGACGTGACCTTTGTCAAGCGTCAAGGTTGGAACTTCAGCTTCAACACCATTGTTAACGTCGGTTTCCGCATCCGCGAGAAGGACAACCAGTTCTTGATGTTGCATTTCTATGACGGTTATGGCGAGAACATGCTCGACTACAACAAGTACCACTGCCGTCTGCGCATCGGTTTGCTCATCCGTCCCAGGTTCTTCAGCGACTTCTAACTCCCCAGCACATCACTATGTTTCGCAATTGCTTGATATTGGCGTTCATGCTTTGCATGCCGTTGCTGTGCTATGGCCAGGACAGCGCCGACACCACTGTACATCTCAACAAGGTTCAGCGCATCAAGGCCGGCATCCAGCAACGCATCGATGACCGGCTCAACGCGCCTTACGACACCACCCGCAACAGCGGGTACTGGTGGCGTGCCATGAAGCATGGCAAGATCAACTTCAACGACTCAACGATGGGCTATCCCAAATTCCTCATGTTCTGTTACAAGACCTACATGTGGGGCGACCGCGCCTTCAACAGCTACGACAGCGCTTATGTCGTCAGCACGGGCAAGAACTGGAAACTCATCCTCAAGAGCGAGAACTGGATGGACCGCTACATCGGCAAGCCTTTCAGCGACGTCAAGATGATTATGGGTAGCAACCTCGTGTCTAACATCGGTGTGTCGCTGTCGTTCATGGCAGTAAGCGTGGGCTACTCGTTCAGCCTCACTGGCGGCGGAAAGTCGTCCAAGAAGGCCGACTTCTCGTTTACCTGCGCCCGTTTCACTGCCGATGCCTATTATTGGGAGAACCGCAACGACATGAATGTCATCTACAAGCACGAAAACAGCGACGATGGCCGCCACAAGATCAGGCAATCCGGACTAGACCGCAAGGCGATGGGCCTCACTGCCTACTACTTCTTTAACAACCGCCGCTATGCCCAAGCAGCCGCCTATTGTTACTCCAAGTACCAGAAGCGCAGTGCTGGGTCTTGGCTCGCAGGCTTTAGTCTGCAGCACTATGATGTCAAGTTCAATGTCGATCAGATGTCCGAACAGGCTCAGTCCTACATACCCGACCCTTCAGCCCCACCCCGCATCCTTTACAACGACTACTGCCTTCTCGTGGGTTACGGCCACAACTGGGTGCTAGGCCGCAAGTGGTTGCTCAACATGACCGCCACACCCTACATCGGCTATCGTCATAATATCTTGGAAGAGAAACCCGGTGCATTCTCGCTCAATCTGCGTGGCCGCATGGGGCTCGTCTACAATCACAAGCAGTTCTTTGCGGGCATGCAAGGCTATGCCGACTACCACCGTTATAAGAACAAAAACAGCCACTTGTTCAACACCTACATGACTTTCTCTTTCCTTGGTGGTATTAGATTCTAAGACAACGACTTGAGCAGGGCGTAGAGGCGTGGTACAGGTAGGCCCATGACGTTGTAGAAGCATCCGTTGATGCGTTTCACGCCCATATAGCCAATCCATTCCTGAATACCATAGGCACCCGCCTTGTCCATGGGGCGGTAATGCTCAATGTAATAGTCGATTTCCTCATCGGTTAGTTCGGCAAACTCTACCTCGGTGACATCGGCAAACGATTGTTGGCTGGTTGGCGTGGTGACACACACTCCCGTAATCACATGATGCCCCTTTCCGCTGAGTGCGCGTAGCATGCGATGTGCCTCGGCGGCATCGGCAGGCTTGCCCAGCACTTTGCCGTCAAGCACGACAATCGTGTCGGCCGTGATGAGCAACTCATTGTTTTTCAATATATAGGGCTTTGCCTTCTGCACAGCCAGGAACTGCGCGACCTCGTCGGCAGGCATTGTATCGGGATAACTTTCCTGAATTCCTTCAATCAGTTCGACTCTAAATTCAATGCCCAGGTCCCTGAGCAGCTGCTGTCGGCGCGGCGACTTGCTCGCCAGCACCACGTCATATTGTTCGAGCATAAATGATTATAACTAGATAGACTAGATTTTCTAGATAGACTAGATTGTCTAGATTGTTATTCTAATACACTTCGATTTCGTCGACGAAGAGGAAGCCGTTACTGGCTGCGAAAGCATGCCATGAGGGCAAGCATTTCTCGCTCTTGATGACCACGCGCACATAACGGGCCTTGACGGGCTTGAAGTGAGCCGTGTGGCGCTTGATGACAAATTCCTCGCTCTGCACGATCTCAGAATAGTCTTGCGCGATGACTTGCTTGAAACGCTCGCCATCGGTCGAGACATAGACCTCGATGCCCCGAGCGTCGACCACACCGTCGCATTGAAACACATCGGCATTAAACGCCACCTCGCTGATCTTTTGCTTCCGGGCCAGGTCGATCGTTGCGTCCAAGTCATTCCCACAGAACCCCAGCCACAGCCCTGTGCGATAGCTGTTGGCTCCATGTAGCCCGTCGACCAGTGTTGGTGCTCCAGCAAAGGTGTAATTCTCATTGGGTTGCGTGTTGAGCTTGATGTCACAAAACGTTGCTTTGTTCACGCGGATAGTGTCATTGTTGATGCGCTCAGGATAACCCAGCGGGCCCATGGTACGCGAGCGCAACACCGCATTGTCGGTAATATAGAATGGCTGTGTATATTGGCTCGAAGCTTGGGTGGGCTCACTGCCGTCAAGTGTGTAGCGGATGTCGTTGCCCTGGAGCGACGACATCTCAATCTTGAGTGCCTTGCGCTGTGGTACAGGCGTATAGGTCGTGGTCACGCCACACAGGTGACGGGCATAGTTCCATCCCAGCAGGTTGTATAACTCCATCAGATGCGGTATGCGACGCAAGAAAGACTGATAGTCCTTGCGATCGACCGGTGTCCACTGCACCTCGGCCAACGCCGCCATGCGCGGCAGTACCATGTACTGCACGTAGCTAAAGGTCGTGATGTACTCGGTCCACAGGTTGGCCTGGCACCCCATGATGAGTTTTCCCTGCTCGGGCGTGAGTTCTTGTGGCACAGGGTCAAAGCTATAGACCTTCTCGACAGGGATATATCCCCCGATAGCAAAGGGCTCGGCCGCCATGTCACGCGACTGATAAAAGTCAAAGTACATGTGCGTATTGGGCGCCTGGACAACGCGGTTGCCTCGACGCGCGCCCTCGATGGCTCCCGCCTCGCCGCGCCACGACATCACAATAGCCTGCTCGGGCACATCGCACTCTAGGATTTCGTCCCAACCCTCAGGCGAACGTCCGCGGTCGGTCACCACCTTGCAGGCAAATCTCGTGACATAGCCCTGCAGCTGATCCTCGGCGGTATATTTTCCCCTCGGCTTGATGCACTCGGTGCGTATTCGTTCTTGACACTTGGGGCACTCGCGCCAGCGATCCTTGGGGCACTCGTCGCCGCCAATGCAGATGACTGGTGACGGAAAGATGTCCATCACCTCGTTGAGCACATCCTCGATGAGCTGCATCGTAGCATCATTGCCTGGGCAAATCACCTCGGGCGTCACGCCCCAGCAGGTCCACACCCCGAAGTCTTGCCCTGTGCAGCCCAGTTCGGGATAACTGGCCAGAATGGCCTGTGTGTGCCCCGGCATCTCTATTTCGGGCACCACATTGATGTGTCGCTCGGCAGCATAGCGCACTATCTCACGTGCCTCATCCTGGGTGTAGTATCCCCCGTGGCGCTCGTGTTGCCACTTGCCAGGGTTGCGCCCGATGACCGTAGAGTCACGCCAGGCGCCCACCTGGGTGAGTCGGGGATATTTCTTGATTTCAATGCGCCAGCCCTGGTCATCGGTCAGGTGCCAATGGAAGTTGTTGATGTTGTGCAGGGCCAGCATGTCGATGAAAGTCTTCACCTCGTCCATGGTCCAGAAGTGTCGGCACACATCCAGATGGGCGGCACGATAGGGAAAGCGCGGTGCGTCGCTGACCTCGACTTGTGGCAACTGCACCTGGTCGAAATGCCCTACAGGTAACGCCTTGCGCAACGTCATGATGCCATGAAATACAGCAGCTGGTGAGGCGCCACGAATGGTCACCTCATTGCCTGTCACGCTTAGTCGGTATGCCTCAGGGTTGTCGTCCTTCAGGTCGGAGAGCAGCACGATTGTTCCTGATGGCGCACTAGCGCCCTGACCCCTGATTCCTAAAAGCTCTATGCCCGTGCTTTGCTTGACATAGTCGCACAGGAACTGTGCATTGCGATGCATCACAGGGTCGTCGGGTGCCACCACGGCCACTGTGCCGTCGAGGACAAAGGGTGTAGCACACTGGATGCGGGTTACTTGCTGCGGCATGGGTATCACCTCAAAGTCGGCCACTACCCCAACGCACAATGCATCATACACAATGCACAATAAAAGCAATAAGGCTGTAATGTTACGTTTCATTGTTCCAATTATTTTAAGTGCGCCACAGGCATCCCAGGCGAGTGAACAACATTGTCACCAACACAGCAAGTGAGGTGAGAATCACGCCTTGCAGGAATCCCAACCAGGACGAGGTTGCAAAAATAGTAAAAAATGGCCAAATATGGGTCAACTGCAACAATGGAATCACACAGAGGTCGCCCGCCACATAAGCCACCATCGGGTTCTGTCCTGCTCTGTACAAGAATTTCGTCGCCCTGTGACACCGCCACGCATCACAGATGACACTAAAGGCGATGAGCAGCAAACACGACAGGGCTCCCATCACCAGCAGGTAACTGAACGAGGGCGGGTCTTTCTTTATACCTCCTTCAAAGGGCTCGAGAATCAGTCCCAGTACCAACATTGCAGCAGCCAAACCAAATAAGTGTCTCCACAACACCACATAACCTTGTCCGCGCCGCAGCACAAGCCATCCCACCATCAACAATGCAGCACTAACGGCCATATTGAGCACCACTTGTCGCATGTAGAGTAGCGTCAGATTGGTTAACACCAACGCCAGACACACCAGTAAGATTGCTATCGTTGAAAAAACATTTGTCCTGCTGGTTGAGCGCTGCGCTGGTGGGATGCTGCACATCAGTTCACCCGCCTTTGCCGCGGGTATCACAATCAGCAGATACTTGAGCATCCAAGGCTGGTAAAACCAGTCGAGAGGTGTCCACTTGAGTACCGCCTGGACCCAACTGCCCGATACAGTCGACGACAAGAACAACGCCGCCAACATGAGCAGGAGAAGCCATCGTAGGTGCTCGCGGCCCATGGTAAACAAATAGAGTAATGAGCCCCACAAGGCTACATTGGCCATGATGAGGAGGATGATGTTGCTGCGATGTGGGTCAAATCCAGTGCCATCGGGATAATGCATCGAGAGCATCGCCACCAGTCCTAGCAAAAGCGCAGCTGGCTGGATGGTGTGCCGCAGCCATGCTGGCCACCGCTTGGGCAGCCGTGTGAACATGGCAAACATCCCCGCAAAACATGCCAGTGCCATGAGCCAATGTCGCGGCGACTGCTGGCCACCACTGGTGACATAGGGATAGAAGTGCTGCACCAAGATGGCAAAATAAGTAAGCAAGATTGCTCTCCACACAACCTGCGCCACTAGCGAGAGCATGGATGCACCCCGTTGACGCTTCTTTCCCAGCGAGAACGGCAATGCTGCCCCCATGGCGAAGAGGAACGCAGGGAACACCAGGTCAACCCAGGTCACGCCGGCAATAGTGGCATCGTAGGCATGAGCGGGTGGTGGTTCCTGACAATGATACATCCATCCGGGCAGGATGCCTCCTACCACAGTCGCGCTCAGGACCATGGTGATGATGGCATAGCCTCTCAGGGCATCCAAGGCTAATGATCGTTCGGTCAATGGTTTCATCTCTCCAGGTGTTTAGCGTCGGTCATATAGACGCGCCCAAAACGGTCGGTGGTACGCACCTGCAGGCGGGCATTGCGATCCTTGGGACACGCACGAAACAGATGAGTGGTCGGCATGGGTGAAATCCACTCATAAACCACCTTCTTGCGGTCGGCACAGTCGATGCGCGACTTTGGGTCATACCCTGTGAATTGCTGCATCTGTGCCGTCACCTTGCCATTTTCAAGCAACTCGATACGCCACTTGCTGTCATAATTCCACACATTAGCCACTACATCGTCGGGGTGGTCGTCATCCTCACCAGGCAGATAGGCCGTGAGCTGATAGTCACGGTCGCATCCCGCACCCTTGTAGTACCAGGTGACCTGGTCACCATCGAAATCATAAACGGCATATCCTCGTGGCGCGCCGTCAAGGCACTCGGGCAATCGCCACCATGTGCCACACGCTGCCGCAGTGTTGTGCTCATATAGGCTGTCGCCATGTTCGATGTTCAGGTTATAGTGCATGTGCCCCGAGATAATATGCGCCCGATAGGGCTTGAGCAATTCATGAAATGCAGCTGCATTCACCATTTGGTCGGCAATAGGGCCATACTGGTAGGCAAATGGCTGTTGCTGTGGCGTGAGCCGTGTAGGTATGTGCATCGCCACTACCACCAAATTGCCTGGCTTCACATCTCGCAAGTCCTGCTCCAGCCATCTGAAGGTGGTCTCGTCGCAATAGCCCATATAGAAGTATTCTCGCCCAATGTAGAAGTTGTCGTTGATGACCACATAGTGCACCAGCCCTCGATTGAAACTGTAGTGGTCGGGGCCAAAGTAGTCCTCGTAGGTGTGATGCGACGTCTCGTGCGAACGGCCGTTATAGTCCATGTCGTGATTGCCAATGACGCGATATACGGGCAGATTGAGCCTGGCAACGCGTTTGATATACTCGGGAAACAGCCAAGGGCTGTCGCCCACGATGTCACCACAATCCAGCCCCAATACATCACGGTTGCCCAACCCAGCCACGGTTGCCTGGATGTCATCGAGCATCGCCTCATACTGATCCAGGTCGCCCACCGAGGTCACCTGCGCGTCGGCCTGGACGATGAGTGTGTGATGGTGGTCATCACGCGGGTTGCGTGTCAACCCGAAGTCATAAGTCATTTTATCATCGGCCAGCCGCTGATAAAATGTGGGAATCGTCGACTGGTCGAGGGGTGGCTTAAAACCAGCTGGTGTGGAAATATAAACAAACCTTGCCTGAACTGGGCTGATGAGTGTATAGCGGCCTTGCTGGTCGGTGTGCACGATGTTGTAGCCATCGGTCACAGCCACGCCCGACAATGGCTGGTGTCCGCACGTCACCTGACCCGTCACCGTGCGTGTGGCAAGCCCTTTTTCAATGCACCATGCAGAATGCACAATGCAGAATGAAAGCAATAATGTTGTGATGATACGATTCATATCAAATGCCTAATGAGTCTAGATAATTGTCCACGCCTTGCCTGATGGCGTCCCAGTAGTTGAACTGCCGCACATGAACCATGTCGAAGATAAAGTAACCGTCGGCATGGTTGATACAAGCGTCAATGGTCTGTGTCACTGCTGCTGCTTGCCCGCCATCGGGCCATCCCGTGGGGTTGCCCACATCGGGACCGCCCGCAAACGCCACATCGCCACACAGCAAATTCTGCGCTTGTCGACAGAAGCCCTCACAAGTCCACTCGCCAGTGCCATAGATGCTCTCAGTGCTGGCATAGGCACCCAACAGCAAGAAGTCCAACTCCTGCGCCAGGCCATAGTTCTTATAGTCGCTGTTGGCCCAGCGTGGATAATAACTGGCAGTGTTATACTTGTTGCTCGCCCAGTTCACGCCCACATCGTAGTAGGTCGAGTACCATGCGCCCACATAGAGTGCAAACTGAATCTTGGGGTTTTGCTGATGAACCACGTCGCGTGCCTTGATGACAAAGTCATGAATCACCTTGGCACGGAATGCCATCCATTGCTTGAAATAAGTGGGCGCGAAATAGGGGATGGGCGACACAGCCATGCCAGGTGTCATGACGCTGGCAGGCCAGTTGCTGATCGAGTGCCCTAGATACTGCTCAAACTGCTGGCGCGACTCGTCGCTGAAATCGCTCAGGAACTCGTCATAGCGGCAACGGTCCAACACGATGCCGTCCAACGGATACTGCGCTAGGTCGGCTAGCATGGTGAGCAAGTATTGCTGCACCTCGGGGTTGGCTGGATTGAAGAACTTGGCATGATGGTCTTCCGAGTCCATCGCATTGACCAGTCCGTCGCTAGTGTTGAGTACGGTGACCCAGTCGCGCTTGCTCTCGTCGCGGAACACAATGCCCTGGCGACCCATGCCATAGTAATACTCATATCCCCCCACCATTGTGTTGATGCCTGCATGGACACGCAGCCCCAGGTCGTGACCGATGTCGATGAATGCCTGCAGGTAGTCCCACGTGGCTTGGCGGTTATACATGCGGTAATAAGGGCCATCCCAATAAGGCAGTTTGGTCACCTTGTCCATCACGCTGCAATCGAACAGCACATCGCCCTCGGTGGGTCGCACATCGACCACGACATCGGTAATGCCCGCCCTGCCAGCCAAAGTCAGGTCACGGCGGATGTTCTCCTGGCTGTCGGCAAAGACGGGGAAGTTGGCACTGGCGTCAATCCACATATATCGCGGTTTCTCGTTGTGAGTGGGCAGCTTGCCCAGCAAGAGATTGATTACTGCATTTACATCACTCACATCTACCCTGCCATCGCGGGTAAGATCGGCATTGATGTTGCCACTCTTGCCCAGCATCACATTGATGATGACATTGACGTCGCTGATGTCTAGCGCGCCATCTCGATTGACATCTCCCCAAGTCAAACTCCTGGCCGTGAACGAAGCCACAGCCAGGAGCAGCGATATAACAACAAACCGCTTCATCGTTTATATGGTTTTAATCATCAAGTGTTTTCAGGTATTTGTCCACACCCAGCTTGATGGCATCCCAATAGCCAAACTGCCGCACATGAACCATGTCGAAGATAAAGTATCCGTCGGCATTGTTGATGCAAGCATCGACCGACTGCGTCACGGCGGTAAACTGTCCTCCTTCGGGCCACCCCGTGGGATTGCCCACATCGGGTCCTGCGGCAAACTTCACATCACCAGCCAATAGCGGTTTTGCCTGTCGGCAGAAGCCCTCGCAAGACCACTCGCCCGAACCATAGATATTGCTTACCGAGGCGTATGCGCCCAACAACAGGAAATCCAGGTTCTGTGCGAAGCCATACTTCTTGTAGTCAGCATTCGCCCATCGCGGATAGTCGACCGAGGGGTCATACTTGCTACTGGCCCAATTCACACCCATGTCATAGTAGGTAGAATACCACGCTCCAACATAGACGGCAAACTGAATCTTGTTGTTCGTTCCCTTGATAGCATCTCGTGCTCGCAGTATAAAGTCATGGATTACCTTAGCTCGGAACGCCAGCCAATCCTTGAAATAAGTGGGTGTATTGCTGGGAATTGGCGTTACAGCCATGCCCGGTGCCATCACACTGGCAGGCCAGTTGTCGACCTCGTGTCCCAGATACTGCTCAAACTTCTGTCGCGAGACATCGCTGAAGTCGCTCAGGAACTCGTCATATCGGCAACGGTCCAGCACGATTCCATCCAGGTTGTACTGCGCCAGGTCGCGCAACATCGTCAGCAGATAGCGCTGCACCTCGTCGTGGGCCGGGTTGAAGAACTTCGTGCCATAGCTATCCAGGTCCATCTCGTTGGCCAGTCCCGTCTTGGTGTTGAGCGTTGTGACCCAGTCACGCTTGTCGGCGTCGCGGAACACTGCGCCCTGCTGACCCAGCCCGTAGGCATACTGGCACCCTCCGACCATCATATTGACACCGGCATGGACTTTGAGACCGATTTCATGTCCGATATCGATAAATGCCTGGAGGTAGTCCCACGATGCCGCTCGGTTATACATCTGGTAGCGCCCCCCACTCCACGACGGCAACTTGGTAACCGTGGGTATGACGCTGCAGTTAAAGAGAACATCGCCCTCGGTAGGCCGCACATCGACCACCACATCTGTGATGCCCGACTGGTAGGCCAGCGTGAGGTCACGGCGGATGTTGTCCCGGCGGTCGGCAAACACAGGGAAGTTGGCACTAGCGTCAATCCACATATATCGTGGTTTCTCGGCAACAGTTGGTGTAGGTCCTGGTTCGGGAGTAGGTTCGGGTGTAGGAATGGGGTCGTCTCCACCGCAGGCGGTGCAGACGGCCATCATTGCCATCAGGAAAAAGATAAAGCGGAACTGTTTCATCAGAACTTTTTTAAAAATGGGACTGCAAATTTAGTGCAAGCCGAGCGCAATACAAAACAAAAGACGGTGTTTTTTATTTTTATTGCCGAGGCGCAGCCTAAATTATCCAAATTTAGTGCAAGCCGAGCGCAATACAAAATAAAAGACGGTGTTTTATATTTTTATTGCCGAGGCGCAGCCTAAATTATCTAAATTTAGTGCAAGCCGAGCGCAACACAAAATAAAAGACGGTGTTTTTTATTTCAATTGCCGAAACGAAGTCTATATTATCTAAATATCCAGAAAAATCTGCAGTCCCATGACTTATAAAGAATTATTGTGCTACGCAGTCAAACTCGACACAACCCACCATCAGGTGCGTGTTGCTCGTGTAGACCAGGTCGAGATACTTGCCATCCTTGGTCGGGGTGAGCTTCACATCGGCTACACGGCCATCAGCAGCATAAGGTGTCACATCAAAGTCGGCATCACCCACAAGGCAGGTTGCCACCAGTCCAGGTGCATTGGCGACAGTATTGACACCATCAAAGTAGTCAACCGTGTCGGTGTTGAAGAGGTACAATGCTCCAGGCAGACCCCAGTTGGGCCAGAAACCTATGGAGAAGAGGACAGTGTAGTTGACCTTGTTGAAGGTGCAAGTGTAGCAGTTGGCATATTTCCAACCCGACATATCACCTGGAGGAGGCAGCAACGTACCAGCGATTTGATTGGTGGCGCCGTCAATGAAGTAGAAATTGTCGACTCCACTTGCATACTGACCCATGAAGTAACCATCAGCGGGGTCGCTAGTGCGTTGTGACACGTTGAAGTTATTGTCACGGCTCCAAATTTGCTGGACGCTCGAGCCGCCAACCTCAACAACCTGAGGCTCAGGATTGACCACGCCACCGGTCACCATCCAGCGAGCGATGTGCTGTGCATAGAGACCGCCGAAGGTAGCCACGATGACAGCATCCTCGTCGAGATTGCCAATCACCTGCACATAGTCACCCAGGGTGATGCCCCAAGCGTTGGGAGCCTCCAGAATCTTCACAGGCTCAGCCGTGACATCAGCAGTCTTCCACAAGCAGAAGTTTCCACCTTGTCCATCGGCAAAGTTGGCAATCACCAGGTTGCCATTCTCATCGCTCGACACGCAGCCCGTAGGCTCGGCCTCGCCCAGTGCGATTTCGCCGACCTTCTCGCCGGTAGCTTTGTTCACATAGACTGGTGTGCGGCCATCGCCCAAGCAAACCACGACATAGTCGCCCATAGCTGCCACTGTGGGATGGATGGCATTGGCATCCAGTTCCTCATAGAGGCTCTTCAGTTCCACTTCAAACAGCTGCGTTGCCGATCCCTCGCGGATGCCGATGATCTCGTCACCGCCCTTGCCCAGCATCAAGTTGATGACTGCGTTCACGTCGCTGATGTCAATCACGCCGTCACCATTCACGTCGCAATTAGCCACCATTTCGGTCTTGCCCAGCATCATATTGATCACTGCATTCACATCGCTGATGTCGACCTGATTGTCGTCATTAGCGTCACCTGTCAAAGCGCTTGCCGTGGCAAACATCGTTGCCAGGATTGCGCCTACCATAAATAGTCTTTTTAGTTTCATGTTAATAAAAATTTAGTAGTTAAACAAATGGGGTTATTTTAGTAGTTAAAGTAGTTAAAGGGAGTTAAGTAGTAGTCCCCCCTTTAGGGGGTTAGGGGGACTACATTTAATTCATCGACACGGCACTAACCACCTTGCGTTCGGTGCCGTCGCTGGGTTTGATCACAGGTTTGCCGTTGACCAGCATGATCGTCGAACCGCCGCCATCGAGGTTAAGCGCCTGGGTGCAGCCCATATCCTTAAGGATATTAGCCACCTCAAGCGTGCTGTAACCCGGCACATCGGGTGTCATGTTGCGTCCCTCGCACACGAAGTATATGAGGCGTGTGCCCGTATAACCAATAGCGGTGCGTGGTGCATTGCCGTCGGCCCCGATATCTTCTAGGTACTCATCTTGCCAGTTGTTACACACCTCGCCACCGCGCAGCAGCACCGGTCCACCACCAATGGCTGTGACGCAATCCATCAACTTACCGCCCTCAGGAAAGGTTGCGCTAGGCACCCTACCCGCCTCCAGCGGAAACTGCGTGGGATAGCTGTAGGTCTTGTCGTTGGCACCCGTTGCAGTAATGGTCGTATAGGTCCATGCCGTCTCAAAGTTGCCGTCGGCGAGTTTGCCGAAGTAGCCATGTACAGGATAGTAGAACGTGGTGGTCCAGTCGGGACTGCTCACCTGATTGGCGGGGCTCACCAGCTCACCATCGCGCCACATCAGGCTCAACGATGTTCCGTCCCAGAAGTAGCCTCCATTGATGATCACCGCGGCCTTCTTGGCCTGATAGAAGTCTGAGGGCTTGTTATAACCCGTAGCCTCTCCTAGAACCGAGAACACCACTTTGTTAACATCGGCCACAGCGACATAAGCCACCGCCTTCTTGCCTTTCAGTTGCTCGGGAGCACGGTAGACGTTGATATAGTTGGGCAGTTCGCCAAACTCATCGCCCACATTGGCCCATCCTAGTTTAATCAGCCCAGGATTGGCATCCTCGATCACGGGGTCTGGCCCAGGTTCAGGTTCTGCAGTTGTCCAGTCCCACCATTGCACAGCCTTGTTCTCGTCGCCACAAGCAGTGAGTGCTAACAGAGCGACTGCAACAAATAGTATTCGATTGAATTTCATCATATTATACTTTATTAGTAATCGGTCAGGGAACTCAAGGAATGACTTCCCTGACCCGAATAGTTTTACTTATCAATACAGTCAAACTCGATGCAGCCCACACTCAAGTGAGTATTGCTCACATAGTAGACATCCAAGTAATAACCATCCTTGGAGGGCATCATCACCACGTCACAACAGCGCGAGTCACCAGCATAGGGGATGGACTCGTAGTCGGTCATGCCGAACGTTCCCACCAGTCCCGAAGCCTGGTTGATGGCTGCGCCGTTGAAGAACGACGTAGAACTCGTGTCGAAGAAATACAAGATGCCTGGCAAGCCCCAGTTGGGCCAGTAGCCCATCGAGAAGAGCACCGTGTAGCTGTTGCCGTTGAAGACGCGGCTGTCGCTAATGGCGTTCTTCTTGCCCCATGACGCTCCGTCGGCCACAGGTCCTAGCGATCCAACGACGGTATTGGTTGTGCCGTCGATGAAGTAGAACGGGTCGTTGCCGTCGGCATACTGTCCCATGAAATAGCCATCGGCAGGATTGAAGGTGCGTTGAACCACCTTGGTGTTGTTGTCGCGGAAATTCCACTGCAGCACACCATTGATTTCAATGACCTCGGGCGCACCGACGACACCACCTGTCACCTTCCAGCGCACAAAGTGCTGAGCATAAAGCCCACCTGTTGTAGCCAAGATGTAGGCATCGCCATTGACATCGCCTACCACCTGCAGGTAGTCACCCAGCGTGAGGTTGAGGTTGTTGTCATAGTCGAGTAACTTGACCGGTGTTTCGTCCACCCCTGCGCTCTTCCAGATGGTAAAGGTTGTACCACTCTCCGAGAACTTGGCGATGAGCAAGTTGCCAGCCTCGTCGCTCGAGACACATCCCGTGGCATCGGCGCTGCCCAGGGTAATTTCGCCCACCTTGCTGCCCGTGTTCTTGTCGATGTAGAACGGCGTTGAGCCATCGCCCAGGTCGACCACCACATAACGGCCCATGGCAGCCAGCGTGGGATGGATGCTTTCGGCAACGGTCACGCCTGCCATACGGGCCAAGTCGGCTTCGAACTTGAGTACACCCGAGCCTGCACGAATGCCATTGTCCACCTTGTTGGGCACGAGCTTGAGCAGTGTGTAGGTAGCTTTGGTCACTCCGTCATCGGCAGTGACGGTGACGGTGGGCTTATCGTTCATGTCCATGGGTGTGCCCGGCGCGGGGCTGATGGTAGCGTGGGGCGACAGTGTCGCCTCAAATGTAGCGTCGCTCAGATCATCGGCGGTAGGAATCGAGATAGTCTTTTCCTCTTCGTTAACGATACAAGCCAGGTCGCCATTGACCGTAAACGCCAGCACAGCGCACTTGTTGGAGTGCGTTCGCTCACCTCTGATAGATATCTTCCGACTATCGCCCTGTGGGTCGGTAAAGTTGAAGTAGTTGGTCTGCGTGAGGTCTAGAATGGTAATTGCCGGCGAAATGACACAGTTGTTGTCCAATTCCACCTTCACGCGCATTGCCTTCAGGTCGGCCTCGGTGGTGGGGTTATCGCTGTCCTCGGGATAATACCAAGGGATGGGGATAACAAAGTCGGTCTGGTCGGGGTCGACCACCACCAATTTGGCAGCCTCAACCTCGGCATATTCGCCCTTTGTGAAGAGTGCCGTGATGCTGGTGATGCCCTGCCTGTCGGCGGTGGGCAGCACATACTCTGGGTCATGACAAGCATTGGTCACGACAAGCATCACAAGCGCTGAGAGATATAAACTAATTTTTTTCATAGTTTCAACTCTTAACTATAAACTATAAACTATTAACTAAACATTAGTTCCACTCAGGGAATTGTTCAACACTCTTGTTGCTCGACAATTCGCTCTCGGGCAAGGGAGTGGTATACATCTTGGCGGGGAAGTGACGGTCCTCGGTGTCACACTCCACATAATAGTAAGTGAACGTCTCGTCGGCATTCTTCACGATGCGGAACCCGTGCACACGATAGTTGCTGAATGCGCTCTGGGCCAGTTTCCAACGGCGCATGTCCCAATAGTACTGTCCCTCGTAGGCCAGCTCGACCTTGCGCTCCTGACGGATAGCTGCCATGAGGTCCTCGCCCGACAGGCCTGTGAGTCGTGGCAGCCCAACAGCGGGTCGCGTACGTACCTGATTGAGTGCGCCCAGGGCTTGCTCGGTCTTGCCTAGACGGTAGCATGCCTCGGCATAGTTGAGCAGCACCTCGGCATAGCGTATTGCCGTCCAGGGCTTGGTACAACGCTGGTCGACACTGAAGTCGTGGGTTTCATCAACGAGTTTGCGCAGATAGTAGCCCGTGGTCGATCGTCCAGCGGGCTTGGTCTCGACCTTCCACTGCGCATATCCGTCCACACCGCCCACATAGGGCTCGATGGTGCGCCCCTTCCATGTGGCACCATTGTAGAGGATGGTGAAGGCAAAGCGTGGTTCCAGTTGCTCGTAGGGCGGTGTGCCCGTTACGCCCTCGGCATCATGCCAGGCCTCCCAGTTGGGCTTTCCACCCGTCTTGAGTTCAAAGCTCTCGACCATCTCTTGTGTGGGCGTTCCATAGCCACCATCGATGCTGTTCTTCTGCAACTCCTTGTCACCACCTGGTGCGTAGTAGTTGTCAAACGAGTGAGTCACGCTCTCCTTGTTGTAGCAATACTGCAAAATGGCTCCCTTGCCACCTGGCGTGAATGGTGCACCCAGGTCGTCAGGCAGCTCATAGCCCATCTGCATCACCTGCAGGGCGGCTTCTTGCGCATCCTGCCAGCGTTCGGCATAGAGCATCACACGCGACATGAAGGCGTAGGCTGCGCCACTGGTAAGACGGCCATTGGGCGCGAGGCTCACAGGCAGATGCTCGGCAGCAAACTTCAAGTCCTGATAGATAAACTCATAAACCTGGGGCTCGTCGGTGAGGGGTGTGTCCTTCTTATACTTGTCCATATCCTCGTCATAGAGCACCACCTTGTGATACTTCTTGGCCAGCTCGGCATAGTAGAATGCTCGGAAGAAGCGCAGCTCGGCCTCGACCTCGTCCCTGTCTTCGTCACTCATCGTGCCATACTTGCGCAGGCTGGAGATGCTCTGGTTCGCGCGGGCAATATAACGGTACATCGTCGACCAGCTACCCAGATAGGTTGACACATAACTGGTGGTGAGGGTTGCCGCACCACCATAGGCAAACTCGCTGGGGATATAGCACAGCGAATTATAGGTCATGTCGCCATACTTGAACTCATCGGTCAGTGCCTCGGTCATGCCTGCCAAGCACTCACCCGTGTTGTAGTTGCCCAGATAGGCAACGTCCTCATACATATTGTTGACGACCAATTGAGCGTTGGCCTTGCTGGTCCAGATGAGCTTGTCGCTCACCGAATTGGTCGGCTCGAGATCCAGATAGTTGTTGCACGAGACAAGTGCCAACATCGTCCAGGCGATGGTCACCTTTGCTAGATATCTTGTTTTCATGACTGTTCGGTGTTAGAAAGTGATAGTGAGACCGCCCATGAGCGTACGCTGCTGTGGGTAATAACCATTGTTAACCTGCGGTGACTCGGGATCGAACCCTGCGGGCAGATCATCGATAGTAAACAGGTTGCATCCCTGGGCATAGAGACGAATTTTCTCGATGCCGATGCGCATGGTGAGCGCTCGAGGCAGCGTGTAGCCCAGCTGCAACGACTTGAGGCGAATGTAATCGCCCTTGCGGAACCAGAAGGTCGATGCCAATCCGTTGTCACCACCGTGGCCTGTGTTGCCAGCGGTGAGTCGAGGCATGGTGCCATTGGGATTGTCAATGTTCCAGGCATTGGTAACAAGGAACAACGGCGAGTTGCCCTGCTCCTTGAAGGTCTGCGTCCATATGGTGTTGTCGTCATTGCCGTTATAGTAGGTACCGGTCATAGAAACATCAAACTTGGCGCCGCCAGTAAACTGCGCGTTGAAGTCAAATCCGTTCCACTCGGCACTGAGGCCCAAGCCATAGGTGACCTCGGGACGCGAGTCACGACCGATGCGGCCACGATCCTGATAGTCAATCTTGCCGTCACCGTTGAGGTCGACATAGCGGATATCGCCCACATTGGGACGCGTGCCGAACCATGCCGAACGGTCAATCTCCTCCTCCGAGCGGTATAGACCATCGGCCACCCAGCCGTAGAAGGCGTTGACACTGGTACCCGTCACCTTGGCCCACTCGGGGGTGTTGGGCGCGTCGGGATAGCGCAACCAGCGATTCTTGGCCCACGACACATTAGCGGTGATACCATAGCTGAAAGGCTTGCCCCCTAGGGTCAAACGGTTGCGATGTGACACGAGCACGTCGATGCCCTTGGCATCCATCTTGCCATAGTTGGCATAGGTCTTATAGAAGCCGCCCATCGATGCAGGATAGTCACCGCCCATCGACATGAGCATGTCATGAGTGTAGTTGTAGAAGGCGTCGACCTCGAAGCCGAGCTTGCCGCCCCACAACGAAGCGTCAAAGCCGTAGTTGAGCGAATTGGTCTTCTGCCAGGTGAGGTCGGGGTTGGCGATATAGGCCAAATAGACCGAGTTGACCAGCGCCTCGTTGGTAGCAACCTTGTTACCAAAGGCATAGGTACTGAGGAAGGCGTAGGCATCACTGCCCGAGTCATCGCCCGTGACACCATAGCTGACTCGCAGCTTGAGGTCGCTGAGCCAGTCGTTGGTGCCCTGCATAAAGCTTTCCTTGCTGATGCGCCATGCCACCGAGGCACTGGGGAAGAACGACCAGCGCTTGCCGCTGACGTTGCCCGAGAACTTGTAGGAGCCGTCATAGCGGCCACTGAACTCGACATAATAGCGGTCGGCATAGTTGTACTGCCCGCGGAAAACAAAGCCAGCCACACGCGAGTGGTCGCTCCAGCCGCCAATGGCGTCCATCGTGCCATAGTCCAACTCGGGCAGGCCAGTGAAGTTCAAGTCCTTGGCATAGGCGCTCATGCCGTCGCTCTTGTTGTCGCGCACCTCCATCAGGGCAAGCAAGCCTAGGGTGTGGTCACCAAAGGTGCGGTCATAGTTGAGTTGCAGGTCGGCCAACAGCTGGGTATAGTTGTTCATACCCTGCCCCACACGAATGCTTGTGCCCTTGGCACCCACGGTGTTGGTGAAGGTGCGCTGGCTGGCA
The DNA here is from genome assembly GCA_016290765.1 of Muribaculaceae bacterium. Taxonomy (GTDB): domain Bacteria; phylum Bacteroidota; class Bacteroidia; order Bacteroidales; family Muribaculaceae; genus Sodaliphilus. Next base: position 7,122 of record JAEEVE010000004.1, on the reverse strand, counting down.
TTGTAGTTGGCCACCTCAAAGGGCTCATCAAGGTTCTTATTGCGCGAGTTACTGTAGTCATAGGCTCCCGTAAACTTGGCGCTCAAGCCCTCGACCCATGGCACGTCAAAGCGCAGGGCGACATTGGTGCTGAGGCTGATGGCATGGGTCTTTTTGTAGCCGCTCTCGTAGATGGCGGCGAGGGGGCTGTTGGGCGAGCTGCCGTTGGCTGAGATGATGCCGGTGTACAGCCCATTGTGTTTCTCGGCAAGATAGGGATGCATGGCGATGGCCTGGTGCGCGATGGAGAGGTAGCCCACCTCATACCAGCCATTGTCGGCGCCGCCCGAGAAAAAGCCCGGTGTCTTGGTGTCGGCGACAAATCCGCTGGCGCCCATCGACAGGGTCCAGTACTTGCCAATCTTGGACTCCAAGTTGAGACGCATCGAGTAGCGATCGTATGTGAAGTTGTCGATGTTGCCTTTCTGGCCCATATAGCCAATGGAGCCGTAGTAGGTGCTACGGTCGTTGCCGCCCTGCATCGACAGGGTGTGCTTGGTGTTGGTACCCGTGCCAAAGACCTTGTCGATGTAGCTTACATCATCATAGCCCTCGTTTCGGAGTTCGCCTGTGGCCACACGGTCAATCATGCTCTGCGGATAGCGAGGCACATACTGCTTGCGGTCGGTGATGACACCACGTGCCAACTGGTCCATCAAGTCGGCCATGTTATAGTAGTTCATAAACTCCTTGGCGTTCATAAACTTGGGGAAGTTGGCGTTGTACGACCCACCAATCTGTCCATCGTAGGTGATAGTAGGCGACTGTTTCGAACCCTTCTTGGTGGTGACAATAATGACACCGCCGCTCGACTTGAGGCCGTAGACGGCCGTTGCGCTAGCGTCCTTGAGCACCGACACGCTCTCGATGTCGTTGGGGTCGACCTCATTGATGCTGCGCGGAATGCCGTCGACGATATAGGTCACGGCGTTGATCGAGCCACGAATGCGCAGCGACGCCTGGTCCTGACCAGGCTCACCCGAGGTCTGCACCGACGAGATACCGGCTACGCGGCCGCCCAAGATCTGGGTAATGTTAGTCGCTGGTGTCACTAGCAGTTCGTCACCCTTGATGGCCGAGACGGCACCCGTGATCGATGATTTTTTCTGTTTGCCATAACCCACGACGACCACATCATCGAGGTTCAAGGCATTCTCTTGCATGACGATGTCGTGCTTGCTAGCCGACACCCGCACCTCCTGGGTGGTCATGCCCACATAGCTGAATACCAGCGTCTGTCCATTGCGTGCCGCGATGGCATAGGTGCCGTCGATGTCGGTTGACACACCCGTATTGCTGCCCTTGACGATGACCGACACGCCGATGAGCGGTTCGCCCGCAGGGTCGGTGACGGTGCCTCGCACCATCTGCGCCCAGCCTGCCAATGGCAGCAGGGCGAGCAACAGCAGCAACAGTGACCGCGCTGCGCGCTGGCAGATTGCATGATTTACTGTTTGTCTCATATGTTCTGATGTTTTACTAGTTATTTAATTCTTCAAGCGTTTTCCAGCACTGATACAGTCCACGGGGTACATGGAAACAACCCTTCCACTTGCCACCCTTGAGGGTGAGTAGCACCTCGCCACGACGGTTAAGGTAACCAAACCACTCAGGGTACTCGGCATCACGGAAATGAGTCCACACATAATTGTGTACCTGCTCAAACCACTCAAGGCAGCGCATATCGCCCGTCAGGCGATAGCCTTTGATCATGGCAATGAGCGTCTCAATGTGCACCCACCACAACTTTTGGTCCCACTCTAGTTCCTGAGTAGGATGACCCTTGAGGTCCATGAAGTAGAAGATGCCACCATATTGCTTGTCCCAACCATACTCGGCCATGCGCAGGGCAGTGTCCTTGGCACGCTCAATGAGGTCGGGGTTGCCCAGACGTTTGCCCAGGTCCATAATGAACCACATGGCCTCGATGGCGTGACCAGGATTCATGTGCCGGCCATCCATCGAGTCGACCAGCGACCCGTCGAGCGCCACATTCTCAACAACCAGCCCACCTAGTTCGGGACGCACAAAAACGTCCATTACCTCATGGATGCAGTTGTCGATGCAACGCTGCAGGAAGGCGGGATCGAGCAGCGGCTCAATCTCCAACGCGAGGTTGCACAGGATCATGGGCAAGGCAAAGTTCTTCATGGGCCGCGTGCCAGCATGCGCCTTGTTCCATCGGCCCTTGGGATTGTCGACGCGACTCAAGATGATGTTGAAGGTATCGCGTGCGATGCGAGCATACTCCTCGTTGCCCGTGGCGAGGGCGAGTTGGCCGAACGCCATGGTGGCAAACGTGTAAGAAAAGATGTTGTAAGGCTCGACTAGCGGCTCGCCTTCCCGCGTGAGCGAGAAATACCAGTTGAGCGAGCCATCGTGAGCATAGCGACGCATGAACTCGGCTCCCTGGATAGCCGCGTCAAGCCACTCCTGCCGTCGCTCAACCTTGTTGTATAGCGTGGAGAGCATCCACACTTCACGCCCTTGCATCCAAACGAACTTGTCGGTGTCAAACACCGAGCCGTCTCGCTCCAGACAGGTGAAGTAGCCGCCATACTCCAGGTCTTGCGACTTCTCAACCCAAAAGGGCATTACCGAGTCAAGCAACTCGTGCTTGTATTGCTCGGCCAGTTGTTTAAAATCAATCATAGTATATCGTTTTTAGTCATTTTTTCCAGTCGCGAATCGGTCGAGCCAGTAGCGCTCAATTTCTTCGAGCGAACGCCCGGCGGTCTCGGGAATGTAACGCCACATGATGAACAGGTAGGGCAGACACATCACCGCAAAGATGATGAATGTGCCCGAAGGCGTGGCCGTCTCGAGCAACCAAGGGGTGAGCTGGCTCACCAGATAGGTGCCAATCCACAACGAGAAGCCCGCAATCGACATCGCCAAGCCACGCACACGGGTGGGATACATCTCGCTGAGCAAGACCCACACCACAGCACTAATCGACACAGCAGTGAAGAAGACATAGAGCAGGAAGAACACCAGCATCACAATGCTGGACCAATGCAACGCCTCTCCAAAGCTGAAATAAGTGGCAATGAGCAACAACGACACAATCATGCCAGTGACACCGTAGTAAACCAACTGCTTGCGGCCCACCTTGTCGATGATGAGCAAGGCCAGCACCGTCGTGAGCATGTTGACCATGCCCACCAGCACCTGGTAGAACAGCGAGTCACCACTCGACAAGCCCGCATCCTCAAAGATTTTGGGTCCATAGTAGAGCACAGCGTTTACGCCCATAAACTGTCCCAGGATGGCAATGCACAAGCCTGCGACGAGGGCGACTCGAATGCCCGGGCTGAAGAGATAGCGAACATCGCTCTTCTCCTCACTATGGATACTTGCTGCCACCTCGGCCACCTGTCGCTCACAATCGGCCTCACGCCGATAAATGCGGCTGAAGATGCCTTTGGCACTATCGCTGTGTCCCCTGACGATAAGCCAACGTGGGCTCTCAGGGAGCAAGAAGATGACAATGAAGAACAACAGTGCCGGAACAGTTTCCAGACCCAGCATGCCTCGATACACCTCATCGACCATCACCTTGTGCCACATGCCACTACCCTGACCCACCGTGTGAGACCACTGCAGCAGCAAATAGTTGGCGAGATAGGCTGCGACAAATCCGATGGTAATAGCCAATTGGTAAGTCGAGACCAGTCGCCCACGGAATTGCGTGATGGCTATCTCGCTAATATACATGGGGCAGACAATGCTGGCCACACCGATGCCCACGCCGCCAATGATGCGATAGATCACCAACTGGTCGAAGGTGTTACACAAGGCACACCCCACGGCCGAAAGGGTGAACATCGTCGCTGCTACTATCATCGCAGTCTTGCGACCCAAACGGTCGCTCAACGTTCCTGCAGCAGCCACGCCCAAGATGGAACCCACCAGAGCGCAGCCGACATACCAACCCTGCTGAAGCACATTTAGCCCATAAAGCTGGGTCACTTGGCCGATGGTGCCACTAATCACCGCAGTGTCGTAGCCAAAGAGGAATCCGCCACCTGCCGCTACCAGCGCCAGGAATATCACATATCCTATATGGTAATCTTTCATCTTATTCTACAATTTGTTCAACCCTTGATGCCAAAGTATTCTTTGTAGCGGTCATAAAGATGACCTGCCTGGAGATAGGCCGACTGAGGGCTCATAAAGTGGCTGAACTCAAAGGTGATAGCCTTGTCATAGCCAGCACGCTTGGCTGCCTCGAGTTTCATGCGCAACTTGTCGAACTTAATGGGGAAGAAGCGGATGGGCATATCACGGTCAAACGACTCGGCGTTGGTCCAGCACTTCATACCAAACTTATCGGCCATACGCTTATTGACAGTGAAGAACGCGTCGAGCTCGTCATAGTCAATCTGACCGTCCTGGAATGCGCAAGCGTCGACGACATCGTGTATGCCATCAAAGATTTCACTCCACTCGCGCTCGTGTTGCTCGACAGAAACCACATCTTCCTTGGTGAGTTGACCCTTGGAAGCGTCAACGGCCTTTTTGCCGTCAATCCACGGCGAGATGAAGGTAGGCAGCCCGCCCGAGATGTCCTTGCACTGCTTGCCCAGGTCGTGGAAGGCCTTGATGGCCCCCTTGGTTCGGCGGCTGATCTCACCACTGATATACCATCCCTGGAAACTCTTGTGACGTGCTCCGTAGCGCAGCCATACCTCGTCGATGACATAACGGTTGTCCTCTACCTCCCAGCTCATGTCACCAGTATCCCAGTACCGACCTGAGTCGTAAAGGCCGAAGTAGAACTTCATGCCATACTTATCGGCCAACGTGAGGAAGAGCTCTAGCAAGTCCATCGAGGGCTTGTAGCATCCTTTCTTCATCAGGTAAGGCGACGGGTAGGTGATAAACTTGCGATAGCCCGACCGAATCATAATGACCGTGTCGATGCCGATAGCCTTCATGTGCTGGAAATCCTGGTCCCACTCCTTGGGGCCCCAATTCTGATGCGGGATGTCATGTGATATCTCGTCGAGAAAGGTTCCGGTGATTCTCAAGCCTTGGTCACGTATCAATAGGTGGTCGGCAGCCCCTTGGGCACCCTGTTCCAATGCCTGGCGAACCTCGGAATCTGTGGCCGAGCGCATGCCCAGTGAGGTTGTAGCAGCTGCCGCCGCACCCGCCAAGGCCACATTTTTCAAAAATTGTCTGCGATTGCTCATATAAATAGTAGTTAAAGTAGTTAAGTAGTTAAAGGGAGTTAAGGAGTTATTGTAGTTAAGTAGTTAAAGGGAGCTAAGGAGTTAGGGAGACTGGGGATTATACTGAGGGATGCCATTGTGGTCGACGGCGATGCGTTGAAAGGGATTGAGCACATGGTCAATCCACATCGCAAAATCGCCACGAGTCATGGCGTGGTCGTCATCATAGCCCTGCGGCTGAGGAACATGTGCAACCCCCAGTCTCTGGGCTATGATGCCGACGGCACGCTTGATGTCGCGTCCAGTAACCGACTGTCCAAAGCATGGTGTTTCTACACCAAAATATTCATAGAGGCGCCGCAACTCATCGACGGTGACATCTTGCTCGGGATATACCCATGTCTCGTTGCTCCACCCCTGCGTGCGTCCCTCGCCACGGATAATTCCGGTGGCTCCCATGCGTTGCAAGGATAAAAACAGTGGGTCGTCACGCTTGACGTCGAGATAGGGCAACAGATAGCCTCCCGCATCGAGCACTGCCTGCTGAACGCTCCTGACGGGTACCTGCCCCACGCCGCAATTTCCCTTCACTGCCAGTGCTGCAAGCGCACCTGCAGCGGTGCCAATCTGCAACACCACAGGCTGCAATCTTGTCGTGCCGTTGACGACATTCGACACCGAGATAGACTTCTCGGCCACCACGAGGTTGTCGGCCTGAATGGGGATGAGCGTGCCTAACGGCAGTCCATAGGAAGGCACGGGATGAAAGTGCAGGTCGGGCAAGGGCTCATTGCCATCATAGCGGTCGTGGTGCTGATCGACGGGATAATCGCCCACAGCAATGGTAGTGCGATAGAGCGGCATCGCCTGGTCATAAGGGGCAGTAATGTGCTGCGCCGTGAATCGCACCAAACCGTGAATGCGCCTGCTCTCGCGATAGTAGGGATACCACGGCAAGTGGTCGGGCGTGGGATACTCATCGAGTGCGATGCCCAAATGGCTATAGCCCAGCTCGTGCTGGATATAATAAACAAACCCCAGCGTAACAAGCTTAGCTTGCTGCAAAGCCTGTTCTCGCTGGAGTGGTGTGGCATCGACCACATTATAATAATAGTCATTGCCCTCAATGGGCCAGTTGATCATGTATTTTCCATTTGGTAGGCATCCGTAAGTAATCATCTTGTCGACTGGCCACATGCGATCGGGCTGACTAGGCGACGTGCATCGCTCGTTGATTGCCGAGCAGAGGTAGCGGGTAGAATCATAACCTTTGGGGCATGGAATCGTGGCATCACGGCCCATATCCTGCAAAACGGCCACATAGGTCATATCCTGGATAATGGGCACAGCCCGCTCAGGAGCCATATCCTCGCCCGTGGAGGCACGTGACTCCATCCCCACATCGTAGGGCACACCAGCCTGCCGCGCGACATCGCCCAGCTCGGTAGCATCGACCACCACAGCAGGTTGTACAAGTTCATCGCCCTGGGGCGTGGCAATCACGACATGCCATTCGCCCTGGCTGTCACGTTCGAGTTTCTTTAATCGACTCGAGTAATACACAACGATGAGCGGCTCACGGGCCAACCACGCCTTGAAGATGGAGTCACCCACATGAGGCTCAAACATCACATGGCTCACCCACCCCGTCTTGAGCGCATCGAGCGAGCCATAATGTCGCACCAGCGCGTCACGCAACTCGCCCCACAGGCCAGCTGGCAGGCGATTATTGCCATCCACGGCACTCACGCCTGCCGATGTGAGCATGCCACCCAACCAAGTGGTTTCCTCGACCAAGGTCACGGGAACCCCCAAGCGAGCACATTGCAGGGCGGCAGCCACCCCACTGGTGCCACCACCCACTACCAGCACGCTACCATCATGCGCATGAGTCATCATGGCGACG
>JAEEVE010000082.1 GCA_016290765.1 Muribaculaceae bacterium | reverse complement strand
TATAATACATCAATCGCATGGTGAGTTTGTTGACGCCCGAATCATCGGTTATCTCACGTTGGGCAGCCTGCTTGAACATCTCCAGAGCTAGTTCGGGATGCCCTTGCTGCATAAGCTCGACCCCCTGATTCATGGTTTGAGCCGTGTGGTAGAGATGTAGGGTGTCAGGCAGGTTCAACTGCTGATATTTCTCCCGTTCCTTAGCGATGAGCGGCATCCGATTCCTGATACAGGCTTGATAGTCTAAATTGATGAGTATGACAGGCAGGACATTTAACTGATTGGTGCTGATGGCCTTCCAAAAAGCCTCTTTGTGGTAGTCAAGTGACTCTTCAAAACACTGTTCCCTATGATTGAGGCAATCCCGCGTCCAATACATAGTGCCCAACGTCATGAAGACCATAGGCAAAATTGTATCGTGATGGTGTTTCTCGGCTAATTCTTGGGCACGGAGCAGATTATTGTAGGCTTCGGTATAGTTGTGAAAGAAGAAGACATAGATGCTCCCGATATCGCAGTATGCCTCGATAGCACTTTTTAGTTCTTCACCCTGGAGGTTCTCATTATATCGGTTGGCAATGAGGGTGAAGCATAGCAAGCCACTGTCGGGCATGAGCTTGTGGCTGATGTAGTCGTTGCCCATCTTCTTCAACATCTCACTAGGCAGTTTCTCCCACTGCCGACGGTTATTCATAAAGGTTACATCCTCGGCCGTCACGGCGAGGGCGCCCAACAACAAGATGGCAACCACAACTATCCTGCACATCACTTGTGTATGTCTGTTTTCAGCAATCATCATTGTTCAGAATTTTGAGATGGGTATGACTTGAATCTTGCAGCCGTCTTTCTCGATAGTACGCTCGTCATTATTAGTGACGATGATGAGATTACTGCATTTCAGTTCTTCCGCACATTCAACAAGGGCATTTACTTCACGCTTAGCCGTCTTGAGACTGCTCATATCATAGCATACCTGTATCAAACTCTTGATATTAGCGCCTTCACGCAAAACGAAGTCAACTTCTTTGTCATTCCGTGAACGATAATAAAAGAGAGTTTGTTCGGTGTTGTATCCGCGACGAAGCAACTCGATGAAAACCTGATTCTCAAGCAATCGTCCAAGGTTGTCACTTAAAGAGAATGCCTTAGCGGCAACGAAACCATTGTCCACGACATAGACCTTTTGAGAGGCCTTCTTCATCAACTTGAGCTTGTTGTTGTACCGTGGCAGATAGAAAAAGAGGTATGGCTCATGCAAGTAGTCCATAAATTTTTTGGTGGTAGCCACGCTCGATAATCCCAGTTCTATGGCAAGGTTGTTGGCACTGACGAGATTGCAGAAATTGGATACGAGATATATCGCTAAGGCATTCAAGTCGCTGACATTGCGAACCTTGTGCCGCTGAGCCACATCTTTCCAAATAATAGAGTCAAACAATGTGTCCAAATAATTCAGGGTCAATGCTCGGGAAGCGGCAGTTTCGGGATATCCACCATTTCTCAAGTAATCATCTATCAGCGCATTGGTGTTGGCTTCATCTTCGTCCCCGGCTCGGGAAAGACTGGTGTTATGCCATTCAAAATACTCTGCGAGACTGAAGGGTAGCATTTCAACTTGCAGATATTTTCCAGTAAGTACAGTTGCCATTTCGCTCGAAAGCATCTTGGCATTGCTGCCTGTGACAATCAGATTCTTGCCCATCCGATATAGTTGGCTCACCCACAAATCCCAACCATTGAGGTTCTGCACCTCGTCAAGCAGAATGTACTCATAATCAGGATAAACATCATCCAACATCCGCATGACAAGATTCTCATCCCACGCATCTAGTAGGGGCTTACTGTCAAAGTTTAGGTATGCAAAGTTCTTGCCCCTTAGCATCAGCAACGCAAATGTTGATTTGCCCACGCGGCGAGGACCCGTTATCAACTTAATCAGTTTGCTGCTCAAGAGCATTTCGTTGTCATAATGGGAATGTCGCGTCAAGTATGGCCGTGATAATAACTTATCTCGCTCTTTTCGTTGGTTTAGTATGATTGATTTCATAAGCGGGCGTGATTAATCCACGGCAAAGATAGCGCTTTTTATTTAATTGGCAAACTGTATTGAATAAAATATGACATTTTTTATTTAATAGCAAATACAAAATGAGCAAATGTGCTTCATCTATGATTCAAAAGATGGCATTGAGGGTGATTCGCATAGTGCCTTTACCACTTCGCCGCCCAGGATGAGGCCGGCGGCAGCGGGGACCCAGGCGTTGCTGGCCGGCGGGCGCTTGTCGCCAGGCCGCTCAGGCTCGGCAGGCTCGACCTGGCGAGGCAACTCAGTGCTATAGACGCACTTGAAGTGGTTGATGCCCTCGCGGCGCAGACGCTTGCGCAGGATGCGCGCCAGCGGGTCGTTGAGCGTCTGCTTGATGTCGCCCACACGCCATGCGGTGGCATCGAGCTTGTAGGCGGCACCCATCGAACTGATCATCGGCACACCCTGACGAACACAGCGGCGGATAAGCTCCATCTTGGCCGAAACCGTGTCGATGCAGTCGACCACATAGTCATATTGCGTGAGGTCGACCTCGTCGGCATTGGCGGGCAAGTAAAACATCTGATGTGTGGTCACATGGCATTCAGGATTGATGGCGCGGATGCGTTCAGCGGCGACATCGACCTTCGGACGCCCGATGACATCGGTGGTAGCGATAATTTGGCGATTGATGTTGCTGGGTGCCACCGTGTCGTTGTCATAGAGGTCAATAAAACCTACGCCGCTGCGGGCTAGCACTTCGACGGCATAACCACCTACACCGCCCACACCGAAGACGGCAACACGACTCTGGGCGAGACGGTGCATCGCCGCCTCGCCCAGCAACATCTCGGTTCGTGAAAACAATTGAGAATTGAGAACTTCAGCCGCCATAATGTGTCGTCTTAACTTCTTAACTCCCTGATAACTCCTTAACTCCTAAACTAGTGCATTGAGTTGTGGCGAATCACATATTCGACAAACTCTCGCACGGCTCCCTCGCCGCCTTTGAGTGAACTGACGAACTGCGCCAGCTCTTTGACCTCGGGGCAGGCATCGGCAGGACATCCCACCACGCCGCACTCGCGCATACACACAATGTCGAGGATGTCATCGCCGATGTAGGCGACATTTTCGCGTGAGCACTGATACTTTGCCATCAGTGCCCGCAGGGTATCTAGCTTGTCATGCTTGCCCTGGTAGAGCTCGGTGATGTGGAGCTCGCGGGCGCGGTTGGCAACAATCTGCGAGGTGCGTCCAGTGATGATGGCGGGTACAATGCCATGCGCCGGCAGCATTTCGTTGATGCCATAGCCGTCCTTGATGTTGAACGACTTGAACAACTCGCCGTCGGGACCCATGTTGATGCGGCCGTCGGTGAGCGTGCCGTCAACATCCATGACAAACAGTTTGACCACGCCTTTCATACCCTCACTCGCCGCACTCGCGCTTGATGTTGTCCATGATTTCCTTGTAGGATCCCTCGTGGCCAAAGAGTGCCTTCGTGCCCAGGACAACCCCGTCGACACCCTGCTTACTCCAGCGCTTCATGCGCTCGATGGTGCAGGCACCATCAACGATAATCTTCCACATGCGGTCACCGCGCAGCTCAATTAGCTTCACAATCTTCTGGTCGACATGTGTCAGATAGTGGTTGCCGGCATGACCCGGCTTGACACCCATTACCAAGACATAGTCCACAAGGTCATACAGAGGCTCGAGGCTCTCAATCGTGGTCTCGGGATTGATGACGATGCCAGGCTGACAGCCCACCTCGCGAATTTGGTAAATGACTGCCATGGGGTCGCGGGCAGTGTCGGGGTGGACATAAAGGATGTTGACACCCGCGTCAGCAAACATTTGTACATATCTGCCAGGCTCCAGAATCATCATGTGGAGCTCGGTTTCGAGCGACGTGTTGCGGCAAATCGACTTAACGTCCCCCAGGCCCAAGGCAAAGTTGGGCACATACTGGCCATCCATGACATCCAGATGCAAACGGCTTGCGCCGGCAGCTTCCAGTTCAGCAACCTCCTGCTTGAGGTTGTCACAGTTGGCACACATGAGTGATGGTGAATATATCATACGTTCTCTTTTTGCATTTTAGAAACGAAAGCCAGCTCTACTTGTTGTGCATCTAGGGTCTCGCCAGGCCACAAAATCACGGTGGAGCCAGGGGCTACCTCAATGCCATCGCAGGTGAGTTTGCCTCGCACGAGTGTGAAGCACTCGAGCGTGCCGCTTTCGTTGGTGTACGCCGCAGTGGCGTTAATAAGTTTTGTACTATATGTTTTTTCGTGAATCTCTTGTCCGTTGGCATATTGCCGCACTTGCGACTTCAAGTCGATGTCAAGTGCGCTGGTGGCCTTGTCGATGTGCAACTCACGCTTGTTGCCATCGGCATCGGTGCGGTCATAGTCGTAAAAGCGGTAGGTGAAGTCGGCACCCTCCTCGATTTCATAGACCAGGCTGCCTGCCGTGATGGCATGCAATGTGCCCGGCTCGACAAAGACATAGTCTCCAACCTTGACTGGCAAGGTGTCGGCCATGGCCATGAATTGTCCTTGAGCAATCATCGTGGCTTCCTGCTCGGCACTGCGGCAGGTGCAGCCGTTGATGATGGTGCCCGACGTGGGCGCGTCGATGAAGTACCACGACTCGCGTTTACCGCGGGCGCTGTGCTCAAGCGCATTGGCAGCCGCATCGTTGGGGTGCACTTGGATGCTCAGGTTCTCGTGAGCTTCGGTCAGCGCCAGCGTCAACGGGAAGTAGTCATATCGCGACATGCCAAACTCGGACTTAAAGAGCGGGAATACCTCGTTGAGCGTACGACCACGCCATTCGCCGTTAAGTATCTCGTTAGAGACACCCTCGCGGCAATAGAGCGAATAAAGGTGGCCTATATTGTCACCTTCGACTCCGGTCAGTCGGCTGATTTTGGGGCCGCCCCAAATGGTGGTGTGGATAATCCGCTTTAATAATAACATCGGTGATGTAATCCTATGTCGTTCTACTTAACTCCTTAGCAATCTACTTAACTCCCTTTGACTCCCTTTAACTACTTAACTACTTAGTCTTAACTACTTAGTCATTGACAATGGCACGGATTCTCATCACTTGATCCAGCAAGTTCTCCAAGTGGTCAAGCTGAAGCATGCAACTACCGTCGCACAGCGCGACCGACGGGTTGTTGTGCACTTCCATAAACAATCCCGAGAGCACGCCAGTCGCAACGGCAGCCTTGGCCAAATAAGGCACAAACTCGCTCTTGCCGCTATTGTTCAAGTTGGCACCGCCGCCACTGATTTGCACACTGTGCGTGGCGTCAAAAATCACAGGATAACCCAAGCGTGACAGACGCACCAGTCCCGCCATGTCAACAACCAGATTGTTGTACCCAAAGCAATTGCCACGTTCGCACAGCATAAAGTCGGTGCAACCAAAGTACTCCATTTTGCTCACCACATTGGCCATCTCCTCAGGGCTGGAGAACTGCGCCTTCTTGATGTTGACTTTCTTGCCAGTCGTTGCCGCGGCATGCAGCAGGTCGGTCTGCCGGCACAAGAATGCCGGTATCTGGATGATGTCAGCCACTTGCGACACTGGCTGGGCCTGAGAAGGCTCATGGATATCGGTGACAATCTTCACGCCCACCTTGCGCTTTGCTTCATCAAGGATACGCAGACCCTCTTCCAGGCCTGGACCACGATAGTTGGTGGCTTTGGTGCGGTTAGCCTTGTCCCACGATGCCTTAAAATAGAAGTCCAGGTCAAATTTCCCTGCAATGTCTCGCAATGCTTCGGCCAAATAGAACACATTGTCGGCCGATTCGATCACGCAGGGGCCGGCAAGGAACTTGAACTTCTGATCAGTAGTTTTATCTTTCACTATTGTTCTATATCTCGTATTAAACGCACAAGAATCAGTGGCAAAATACCTGGCTTTCAATGCATTTCAAGCCAAAACACAGGCAAAAAGCCACACTATGCAGCACAAAAGTAGAATTTTTTTCTCACATACGCCCACATTTAACATTAATTTAGGTGTTCAGAAGGTTGACGCGTCTAGTGGGCGCATCACTGCAAAGGTCGTGACAAAGAAAAATTCTTTAATTCATTTAATTCTTGATAAAAATAATCGCAAATTCGAAAAATCGTGATACTTTTGCAGGCGCTGAAACAATAAGATAGATGAAATTTAAGAATAGATGTTGTTCCCTCTTCAAGGGGCTAGAGGAACTTGGGTTTGGGGGACCATTCGCTATGGTCGTCAATATGCTGATCTTGATGGCGGTATACATGCTGTCGAGATGGATGTTCTACTATATGAACATGGTCAGTTTCCCCGATGTGAAGCTGGCCGACATGGTGCGCATGTCGCTGGGCGGCCTGCGGTTTGACTTGAGCGCGTTGTGCTACCTGAACCTGCTGTGCATCGTACTACAGTTCCTGCCCACTAGAAAGCGTGACACTGCTGTTTACCAACGCATTGTCAAAGGCATCTTCTTGGTGGTCAATGTCTTGGGTATAGCGGTGAACTGTGCCGACATCGTCTACTTTGAGTTCGGCGGCAGGCGCACAACGGCCACCATCTTCTCGGAGTTTGGTGGCGAGAGCAACCTGGGCAAGATTTTCTTGAATAGCATCACGGCCTATTGGCAGGTTTGGCTCTTTGGCATCCTGATGATTCTGGCAATTATCCTGCTCTACTGCCAGCCCAAGACGGTCGACCAACGCGTGGGTCAGTCGGCACGGCGTTCAACTGGCCCAGCGGTCTACTACTCGGTGCACACCGTGCTGTTCCTGCTGGCGGTACTGCTGGCCATCGGTGGCTTGCGCGGAGGGCTGGGGCTGAAGATGCACCCCATGCGTCAAGATTCGGCCGAAATCTACTGCAACAAGCCCGTTGAGGCGGCGATTGTGCTCAACACCCCCTTTACCCTGCTCACCACCCTTCACAAGAGCGATTATAAGGACCCACACTTCTTTGAGCCCGACCAGCTCGATGCCATTTTCAACCCCATCAAGAACGGCGATGGCACCCTGACCCCTGGTTCCCAACCCCTCAACGTGGTGGTGTTCCTGCTCGAGAGTTTTTCACGCGAGTACACGGGTTTCTTCAACAAGGAGTTGGACGGGGGGCAGTATCAGGGCTACACGCCGTTTCTCGACTCACTGATGACGCACAGCTACAGCTTCGAGTACGCCTTTGCCAACGGCATTCGGTCGGTCGACTGTATGCCGGCGGCATTTGCGGGCATACCGCGGTATATCAACCCCTTCTGCTACTACCTCTATGCCAACAACACGCTGCAGAGCCTGCCGCAGATGCTGCGCGACGAGGGCTACACCACGGCGTTCTTCCACGGCGCGCCCAACACCACGCTGGGCTTCAAGGCGTTCACCAACTCCATCGGGTTTGAGCGCTACTATGGCATGGACGAGTATGGCGACAAGGATTTTGATGGCACATGGGCCATCTTCGACGAGCCTTATCTCCAATACTTTGCCCAGCAGACCGACCAGATCGCCAAGATGGGCAAGCCCTTCTTCCTCACCGTGTTCACCGCGTCGAGCCACGAGCCCTATCGCGTGCCCGACCAATACAAAAGCACCTTCACACGTTCTGAGATTCCCATGCATCGCGTCATCAGTTATGCCGACCACGCCCTCAGGCAATATTTCACCGCCGTGAAGGACAAGGATTGGTTTCGCAACACCATCTTTGTCTTCAGTGCCGACCACACCGGTCCCAACTGCCGTGAGGACTATAACAACGAGATGGGCAAGTTCCTCATTCCCATCTTCTTCTATACCCCTGGCGGCCAGTTGCCCGCACGGTGCGACTCGACACGACTTGTTCAGCAGTGCGACATCACCCCCTCGTTGCTGGGCCTGCTGGGCTACAACAAACCCTATTTCTCCTTTGGCAAGAACGTGTTCAGTCAGGACTCCACCTATGTCAACTATGTGTTCAACGACTGGAATGGAACTTCCATGTATTACCTTGATTCTCTGATGATTGAGTATCACGACAATCAACTGGCTGGCATCTATGAATTCAAGCATGACTTCTCGCTCAAGAACAACTTGCTCGAGCGCCGTGACCAGTTCAAGCAACTGCCCTTCATGCAGCGTCAGATTGAGGCCATCATCCAGCAGTATGTCACCCGCATGAAGCAGAACCGCCTCACTGCGACCGCTAAAAAACGTTAAAATTACACCCCAAACAAAAATAATTGTGCATTGCGCATTGCGCATTGTACATTTATCACTACCTTTGCACCCGCTTTATCGCCCAGATGGCGGAATCGGTAGACGCGTTGGTCTCAAACACCAATGGGGTAACACCCGTGCCGGTTCGACCCCGGCTCTGGGTACGAGGCAAGGTGTTGATTCCATGAAGGATTCGACACCTTTTTTGTTTTATATGAACTTTTTTATCTAGAACAATCTCAAAACAATGAAGACTGATGAGCATGCAGCCCATTCTGTAAAAATAGAGAAAGGAAACAAAGCCGATACAAGACGTCATCTGATAGGTGCGATACTGGGGCCACTGATGGCGATATTCTTGTGGTTCTTGCCTATTAATGGACTGCCCGAAACAGCACATCACCTGCTGGCGATCATGTCGATGGTGGCAATATGGTGGATTACCGAGCCTGTGCCCATACCGGTGACGTCGCTGCTGGGTCCAGCGCTTTGTGTTATCTTTGGAGTTTCCCCTGTAGATGAAGCATTTCAGAATTTCGCCAATCCTATGATCTTCCTTTTCATGGGCGGTTTCTTGCTGGCAAAAGGTATGATGGTGAATGGGCTTGACAAACGCATTGCCTATGGCATCATGTCGATGAAATGGGTAGGGGACTCTCCGCGGCGCATCTTTCTCGCCATTGGCGTTGCATGTATGATTTGCTCGGGGTGGATCAGCAATACTGCCACAGCGGCAATGATGTTTCCAATCGCTTTAGGATTGTTGGAGGCGATTCGCGACATGATGGCAGCCAATGGGAAAACCATCGACCTGTCGAAATACAAATATTCTACGGGATTGATGCTGATGACAGCCTATGCATGCTCGATAGGAGGAGTGCTAACACCAATTGGCACACCACCTAACATCATGATGATGGGATTTCTCGAGCAGCAGGCTCCCAATGCGCCTTCGATATCGTTCTTTGATTGGATGATTTGGGGTTTTGTGGCGATGATATGCTATTTCTTGGTCGCTTATTTTGTGTTGTGGAGGATGTTCCCTGCCGATATCAAACATATTGAGGGAGCCAGCCAGTTTATACGCGAGCGGGCCAATAGCCTTGGCAAATGGACACGCGCCCAAAAGAACACGCTCTTCGCCTTTGGCATCGCGATAGTATTATGGGTGGCGCCAAGCGTGATAAGCATTTTCTACGGATCGGACTCTGATGTGGAGATTACTTTCAACGATTACTGCCCAGAATCTATCGCTGCCTTGGTAGGTGCTTTACTGCTATTCTTCTTGCCCTCGGGAAAGGGTAAAGGCGAAAAGACCCTCAGTTGGAAAGAAGGAGTAGAAGGAATCGACTGGGGCACGCTGATGCTCTTTGGCGGAGGATTGTCGATGGGGGCGATGATGTTTTCCACGGGCTTGTCGCAATGGATGGGCGAAGCCATGAAAGGTATAATGGGTGGGCACCCGTCGGAGTTCTTCTTCATCGCGGTATTCTGCGTTATGTCACTTCTCCTCTCGGAATTTGCCTCACACACTGCGGCTGTCAACTTAATGGGAACAATAGCAATAGGCACAGCCTTGTCGTTAGGTTTCAACCCGATTCCTGTCGCAGTAGGCGTGGCCATGGCATCATCACTCGGTTTCATGATGCCAGTGTCGACACCTCCTAACGCTATCGTCTTTGCCTCGGGCTACGTGCCTATCACCAAGATGTTCAAATCAGGCCTCTTGATCGACATCGTGGGAATATTCTTAATCACCATTCCCATTGTGATGCTGCTTGTCAAGGCGATCATGGGAGTCTGACAGGGGGTGTGGCTCGTCGCTGAGGAGAGCGTAGAGCACGGGGTGGCGCAGCAAGTCGGGCAGGTTATAGTGTACACCATCTACAAGCACGTGGTTGCTCACCAGTCGCACGCCGTGGCTGTAGTCGGCGTAGTAGTCGGCATGGCGCAGAAACATGGGCTGCTGCGGATGACCGTCGGGATGATGCCATCCGTAAATCACCACCTCGTGCGGGTACTGTGGCGAGAGGTGCCGCCAGCAAGTCTGAATAATGTCTTTCTTCAACCCTGAAATGAACTGCCCCAAGCGGTAGCCACGCATGTCAAACATACGCATC
>JAEEVE010000081.1 GCA_016290765.1 Muribaculaceae bacterium | reverse complement strand
CCATTGGTGAGGGCTGAGGGTTTGGAGAAAGTACTCGACACCTCGGCACACATCTATTTCAAGAATGAGAGTGTAAGCCCTGTGGGGTCGCACAAACTCAACTCGGCCATTGCGCAAGCCTACTATTGTAAGGCTGATGGCGTGACCAATATCACCACTGAAACAGGGGCAGGGCAATGGGGCGCGGCACTGTCACTGGCTGCCAAGCACTTTGGACTAGAACTGGCGGTTTACATGGTGAAGATTTCATATAATCAGAAACCCTATCGTCGTTCCATCATGCAGACCTATGGTGCAGAGGTGATTGCCTCGCCCAGCATGTCGACCAAGGCAGGACGCAAGGTGATAACCGAACGACCTAATTATCAAGGATCACTGGGTACTGCCATTAGCGAAGCAGTAGAACTTGCCATGTCTACCCCTAATTGCAAGTATGTGTTAGGATCAGTGCTTAACCATGTAGCACTGCATCAGACCATCATCGGAATGGAGGCAGAGAAGCAGATGGAGATGGCAGGCGAGTATCCCGATGTTGTCATCGCTTGCTTTGGCGGTGGCAGTAACTTCTCGGGACTGGCATTCCCGTTCCTGCGATACAACCTGCTGGGTGAACGCAATGCACGGTTCCTCGCTGCTGAGCCTGAGTCCTGTCCGAAGCTCACTCGTGGCGTATTCCAATATGACTTTGGTGATGAGGCAGGCTATACCCCGCTTATCCCCATGTACACTTTAGGACATGACTTTTCGCCAGCTAACATTCATGCCGGTGGACTGCGTTATCATGGCGGTGGAGCTATCATCAGCCAACTCAAGCGCGACGGTCTGATCGATGCTGTCGATATACCTCAACTAGAGTCGTTCAAGGCAGCGGCACTATTTGCTCGAACCGAAGGCATCATCCCTGCACCTGAGTCGTCACATGCCATCGCAGCCACCATCCGTGAGGCATTAAGAGCAAAGGTTGAAGGACGCAGCCCAGTCATCTTGTTTAACTTGTCAGGGCATGGATTGATCGACATGACGGCTTATGACCGTTATTTTGCCAACGACCTGGCGGACTATCATGTCAGTGACGATGAAATCATGGCATTGACCTCAAAACTTGAGAAAGTGATTCAGTAATAAATAAGGTGAGAGGAGAGCGGGCTTGTCCGCTCTCCTCACTTTGATTGGTAATTTGTTAGGTTCAGTTGCTGGCGCGAATAGTGCCGCGCTTGCTAGAACGCACAAACTCAACGATGGCATCGCGCTCGGGCGTGGGCTGGAGCTCAGCGTCAATCTTCGCCAATGCGTCACGCGTGTTCAACTGAGAATGATAGAGTAAACGATAGACATCTTGGATGATGTTGATTTGGTCATCGGTAAAACCCCGGCGACGTAAACCAATCGAATTAACACCCTCAAATGTCAAGGGAATTCGACCTGCCAACACAAATGGCGGTACATCTTTAACCACTTGTGTTCCGCCTTGTACCATGGCATGGGAGCCGATGAGTGTGAATTGATGCACCAGTGCGCCACCACCAATCACAGCCCAGTCGCCAACAACCACTTCGCCGGCCAGTTGGACTGCATTGCTCATGATGACATGGTTGCCTACCACACAGTCGTGAGCTACATGACTATAAGCCATAATAAGGCAATCAGAGCCCACGACAGTTTCACCTTTGCTGGCTGTGCCACGGTGTACTGTGGCATACTCACGAATTGAGGTGCGATCACCGATAAAGGTGACAGAATCTTCACCCTGAAACTTCAAGTCCTGGGGAAGATTGCTGATTACAGCACCCGAGTAGATGTGACAATCCTTGCCAATGCGTGCACCCGAACAGATGACGGCATGACTGTCAATAATCGTACCATCGCCAATCTCGACATTGGCTTCAATGGTCACAAACGGACCTATTTTTACCCCCTCGCCAATCTTGGCATCAGGATGAATCGATGCCAATGGTTGTAGTTGTTTATAATCCATCGTATTACAAAAACTTCTTAACTCATTATTATGGACTTGCCAAGGCGAGTCCCTTCTATTTGTTTTTCACTATTTGTGCCATGAACTCGGCCTCGCTCACAATCTTCTCGCCAACAAAAGCATAGCCCTTCATCGATGCGATGCCGCGGCGGATGGGCGAGAGCAGGAACATATGGAAGATGAGTGTATCGCCAGGAACAACCTTCTGACGGAACTTCACGTTGTCAATCTTCATGAAATAGGTGGAGTAACGCTCCGGGTCATCAACAGTGCTAAGCACAAGCAGACCACCTGCCTGGGCCATCGCTTCGACTTGTAGCACGCCGGGCATTACGGGCTCGTCAGGGAAGTGGCCCTGGAAGAAGGGCTCGTTAGAAGTCACGTTTTTCACTGCTACCACAAAGTCTTCTCCCATGTCAATGATTTTGTCGACCAACTGCATTGGGAAGCGGTGAGGCAACATCTCGCGAATTTTGTTGATGTCGTACATCGGGGCCTTATTAGGGTCATAGGCAGGGACTTGGACACTCTGCTTGCGCAACTCCTGACGAATAAGACGCGACAATTGCGTGTTCAGCGAGTGACCAGGACGAGTGGCAATGATGCGGCCTTTCAGAGGACGACCTATCAAGGCCAAGTCGCCAAGCACGTCCAACAGCTTGTGACGAGCAGGCTCGTTGGTATATACCAATGGCTTGTTGTTCAGGTAACCCAACTCATTGGCGGGTTTATGAGCTACACCCATCGTGTCAGACAACTTGTCCAGATCTTCTTGAGACATCGGGGTGTCATAAATGACAATCGCATTGTCCAAATCGCCACCCTTAATGAGATTACGCTCAAGCAATGGCATCACTTCACGAACAAACACAAAGGTGCGACTGCCAGCTATCTCATCCTTGAACTTAGCCATATTGTCGAGCGAGGCAAACTGGTTGTTCAGCACAGGTGACTGGTACTCAACCATTGTGTCAATCGAGAAGTCGTCATCAGGCAGTACAATCAGTGATGATCCCGACTTGGGGTCAACCACCTTGATGCGGTGTTTTACCACATAGAACTCTTTGTCAGCCTCTTGCTCGATATAACCAACCTCGTCAATCTTATTAGCCCATTCTATGGCGCTTCCATCCAGGATGGGAAGCTCGGGAGCGTTAACTTCAATCTCCACATTGTCAATGCCAGCAGCATATAGAGCCGCTAATGCGTGCTCAACAGTACTCACACGGGCATCCTTGTTGACGCGAGATGCAATCACAGTGCCACGTTGAGTCTCAACCACGTTCTCAGCAACGGCTTCGATACGAGGATTACCCTCCAGGTCAACACGAACAATCACATAGCCAGTATTCACCTCAGCTGGCTTGAAGGTCGCATCAATGTGTAGACCCGTGTGAAGACCTTTACCACTTAACGAGAAAGCACTTTTTAATGTTCTCTGTTTCATTATCTTGTTTCTATTATTGTTCGTTTTGTAACGTTTTTATTTGTTTTTTCAATTCACGGATATCATCCGACATCTTTTCCAGTGACTTCAGATATACGACTTGGCGAGCCCAGTCACGTGAATTGATTGCTGGAGCGCCCATCAATCGTTGATTGTCACCAACACCACTGGGCACACCGCTCTGCGCGCCAAATGCATTGTTATCACCCACAATAATGTGCCCGGCAAAACCTACCTGGCCACCAACCATATTGTTGCGACCAATCTTGGTTGAACCAGCGACACCGACTTGTGCGGCCATTACCGTATTCTCACCAATCTCACAATTGTGTGCGACTTGGATTAAGTTGTCCAGTTTAACACCACGTTTGATGACCGTGGCACCCATCGTTGCGCGGTCGATAGTAGTATTAGCACCAATCTCCACGTCGTCTTCAAGGATTACAATGCCTATCTGAGAGATTTTCTCGTAAGTACCGTCTTCCTTTGGTGCGAAGCCGAAGCCATCTGAACCAATGACTGAACCTGCATGTACCGTGCAACGATTGCCAATCTTACAACCATGGTACACTTTCACGCCAGGGTAGAGCGTCACATTATCGCCAAGCATCACACCATCGCCTAAATAAACCTGCGGGTATATCTTAACGTTGTGACCCACCTTCACGTCTTTGCCTATATAGGCGAATGCGCCTACATAAGTCTCTTCGGGCAGCTCGACACCTTCGCTCACATAGCAGGGCTGTTCAAGGCCACGACGCTGAGGGGCCATTTGTGCATTTACAAAGTTGAGCAGGTCGGCAAGTGTCTTATAAGGGTCTGCCACACGAATAAGCGTGGCTGATACTGGATGTTCGGCAACAAAATCATTGCGTACAAGTACAGCGCTGGCTTGCGTGCTATAGATGAAGTGGGTATATTTGGGGTTGGCCAGGAAAGTCAAGCAGCCTGTAGTAGCTTCCTCAATTTTGGCATAGTTGTTAATGGTCACATTGGCATCACCATCGACGGTGCCTTGCACCATCTGGGCCAGTTGTTGAGCAGTGATTTCCATCAGATGAATTGTCGCTTTGATATGTATTTTTTAAAATAGTCTGCAAAGTTCGGTAAATTGAATGAAATCACCAACTATAACCCTCTTAAAATTCTTAAAAAGACTCTTTTACCGCCATTTTGAACATGTCAACGACTCGGGACGATCTGAAAAGAGATGGAGTTGAAGCGAAGTTGCTCATTCTCATATATTACAATTCTGCGCAAAAAAGTAACAAAGAATGGTTGTAATGTTAAATTTAGTTATAAATCAGAAGATTATTTAGAATATTCTTGGTGGATTGAAATTTTGTTGTTTAATTTGCATCGGTTTTCATGGTATTAGACTTTTGAATGAAACCATACCGAGAGGTAACGTTTTTTTCAAACAGATTTAGTTTTAAGGTTTATGTTAATGGTATTAGAGGTTAATTTAGAAAATTAGTCCTCGGCGTGAGCCGGGGACTAACTTTTAAAAACACATTCTATGTTTGGTCAATGGGTCATGGATTGTAAAGGTCGTGGTCATAGAAATTGAGTATCTCCTGAATCGTACGGTAAGCATGTGCAGCGGGACCATCAGGCTCGAGTTCCATTGATTCAAGGTAATTGTTCATAGCCTGGCGCATGTCACCTTGTTGGCGATAGGCATTTCCACGAAGGTAGTAGGCTTGGGCCAACACAGCCTTATCGCCACCGGCCGATACAATCTGGTCGACCGCAGTTATTACATCATTTGATTTGCTTTGTGAAAGCAGCTCTTTGATTTCTTCAATTGTCATTATTTCGCTTCTTGATTGTAAATTCTATAAAGTAATTTTCTCGGCATGTACTTGCTCATTGACAAAAATTCCCGCCAGCGAGTCAAACTTTTCTGCGTCCTCAGTCGTCAGATAGTGGCACGTGCCACCACGACGGCATCGGCACTCCATTTCGGGATGGCGGCGCAAATAATCGGCTAGGCTTTCGGCGACAATTTCACCTTGAGGAATCACGGTCACATGCTGGGGCATATACTGACGGATTTTTCCCATCAACAAGGGGTAGTGCGTGCAGCCTAGGATCACTGAATCAATATCGTCACACTGTTCCAACAGGGCATTGATATACTTTTGCACAAAGTAGTCAGCGCCTGGCCCATCACTTTCCTGGTTCTCGACCAGCGGAACCCACATCGGGCATGCTTGGCCATAGACCTTAAAGTTGGGATGAAGTTTATTGATCTCTATGTTATATGATCCACTTTGTATGGTACCTGGTGTTCCAAAGATGCCTATGTGACCCGTATGAGTAATGTCACCCACCTTTTCCACTGTTGGACGTATGACACCTAGCACGCGACGTGTAGGTGCAATCACTGGTAGGTCACGCTGTTGGATGCTACGCAAAGCCTTGGCGCTGGCAGTATTGCAGGCTAGTATGACCAGATGGCAACCTTTGGAGAACAGGTGTTTTACAGCCTGGAGTGTAAACTCATAAACCAAATCGAACGACCGATTACCGTAAGGGGCACGAGCATTGTCGCCCAGGAAAAGATAGTCGTACTGGGGCAATACCTTACGAATCTCACGCAAGATTGACAATCCGCCAAATCCCGAATCAAATACTCCAATAGGCCCTGCTTGTTTAGTTTCTAAGACCATACTTCAACTATTTTCTATAAACTATATTTGCTGTCGCACTGCTTCCTCGTGGATAGCATGCATCACAGCGGTGATGAATGCCTCACTCATCCCTTCGCTACGGGCCAACTCAATGGCACGGCGCAACACGGCATCAAACCGTGAGGCTTGAACCACGGGTACCTGGTGCGCTTGCTTATATTGACCTATCTCGCGAACGACCGCCATGCGGCGTGCCAACAGGTTGACCAACTCGCGGTCGCACTCATCAATGCGTTGCCGCAATTGTTCTAACTCGGCTCCAACTGCGTCGCCATGACGGGGGTGCAACTGCGTCATAAGACAAGATAATTCAGAAGGCGTCAACTGTTGGCGGGCATCGCTCAATGCTTTCTCAGGGCTACAATGAGCCTCGATGAAAAGTCCGTCAAACCCCATGCTAATGGCTTGTCGAGACAAAGTGCCCACCAGTTCGCGCTTGCCGGCAATATGCGACGGGTCGCACAGAATGCACAGGGTGGGGTAACGACGCTTGAGCTCGATAGCTATGTCCCAATGAGGGGTGTTACGATAGAGGTCTTGTTCGGTAGTTGGTGTAAACCCGCGATGGACAGCGCCAATGCGAGTGATACCCGATTCCTGCAGTCGCTGCATCGCGCCAATCCACAATTCCACGTCGGGACTCATTGGGTTCTTGATAAGCACAGGAACATCATGCCCGTGTAGCGCATCTGCGATTTGTTGAACAGCAAACGGGTTGGCTGTAGTGCGTGCCCCAATCCAGAAAATGTCGATGCCGCCCTCTAGTGCCAGCTCGACATGCTGCGGTGTGGCAACCTCGGTGGCGATGAGCATGCCAGTCTCGCGCTTGACCCTTTGGAGCCACGGTAAACCGACAGTTCCCACACCCTCAAAGCCACCAGGATGTGTGCGGGGTTTCCACAATCCAGCACGAAACACCTTCACGCCTAATGCCGAAAGGGCATGCGCCGTTTCCAGCACTTGCCCCTCGCTTTCAGCGCTACATGGTCCCGAAACCACTACCGGGTTAGCGCCATACATCGAACGCAAATAATCTCTCATCTTTTCTATGGTCCTCGGCGTGTTCAACGACGGTCGCTGAGGCATCACTTAATCAAGTTGCCCAAGATGTCGCGTGTGATGGTGCGTGTGGCGGCTTGCGTGGCACTCTTCGCCACCTTGCTGCCTGCGCTAGTCTTGCTCTTGGTCTTCTTGCCGCTGATGGTGTCGCTCACCTTCGTTCCAATGATGGTAGCAATGGCTGCGGTCACGGCAGTCATCACGGCCTTGAGCACACGGCTCAACAGGCCCGGTTTTTCCTTGCCTTTCTTCTTGGCTTTTTCCTTTTCCTCGGCGGCTTCAGCAGCTTCTTTTTCTTCCTGCTCCTTCACCTTCATCAACACCTCAAAAGCCGACTCACGGTCGTCGGTGCGGTCATACTTGCCAGCCAAGCGCGACTGACGCATGATGTCGTTGCGCTCGCTGTCGCTGATGGCACCAATCTGGCTCAGCGGGAACAGAATCTTGGCACGTTCGACGATGCCGGGAGCGCCCTTTTCATCAAGGAACGAAACCAAGGCTTCGCCAGTCTCCAGGTTCATGATGGCCTCGCTAGTGTCAAAGTTCGGGTTGGCACGGAACGTGTCGGCAGCGGTTTTCACAGCCTTCTGGTCCTTGGGCGTATAGGCACGCAAGGCATGCTGCACACGGTTGCCCAGCTGTCCCAGGATGTTCACGGGAATGTCGGTCGGACTTTGTGTGACAAAGTAGATACCAACCCCTTTACTACGAATCAAGCGAATGACTTGCTCAATCTTGTCGACCATCGCTTTGCTTGTGTCCTCAAACAGCATATGGGCCTCATCAAAGAAGAACACCAGTTTGGGCTTGTCCAGATCACCAACCTCGGGCAAGGTGGAGTATAGCTCCGACATTAGCCACAGCAGGAAGGTGCTGTACAGTTTGGGCTTAAGCATGAGTTTGTCTGCTGCAAGCACATTCATGATGCCCTTGGGACCATCGCACTGCAACAAGTCCATAATGTCAAATGCCGGGCGACCCAGGAACAAATTACCTCCCTGATCCTCCAGTCGAAGGATGGCGCGCTGGATGGCACCCACTGTGGCAGTGGCAATGTTGCCATACTGAGTGGTGTAGTCTTTTGCGTGTCTACTGATATAGTCAAGTAGCGAACGCAGGTCTTTTAAGTCATCAAGTAACCAGCCATTATCATCAGCAATGCGGAAAGCGATGGTCATCACACCGGCCTGGGTCTCGTTCAGTTCGAACAGACGTGACAACAGTTCGGGCCCCATCTGCGACACTGTTGTGCGCATGGGGTGACCTTGTTCGCCAAACACATCGAAGAAACGCACGGGGCACGACTGGAACTGAGGGTCAGTTAAGCCAAACTCGGGCAAGCGTTTCTCGATGAAACCGCTCAGCTTGCCTGGTTGGCTAATGCCGCTCACGTCGCCTTTCATGTCAGCCATGAAGCAGGGCACGCCAATCTGGCAGAAAGTCTCGGCCATCACCTGCAGCGTAACGGTCTTGCCGGTACCCGTCGCGCCTGCCACAAGGCCATGACGGTTGGCCATCTTACTCACAATACTGATTGGTCCGCTGGGACCATGGGCAACATAAAGCCCTCTGTCTTCTAAATACATATCGTTATGGTTTTGTTATTTTCGCTTTTGTCTGCAAAGGTAGGCATTAAATTTGAGAAATACTAGTTTTTGAACAAAAAAACATACGCTTTTCGCACATAACCGAAAAGTTCTTTGTAATTTTGCACTTTCAAAGACAATCATTGATTAGATCCATTGATATGAATAATAAACGTACTATTGCTATCGTGTGTGGTGGCGACTCGTCAGAGCATGAGGTATCCTTGCGCTCGGCACAAGGACTATATTCTTTTTTCGACCACGATCGTTACAACATCTATATCGTTGTGATTAAGGGATTGGATTGGCATGTCAATCTGCCCAACGGCGACAAGGCTCCCATCGACCGTAATGATTTCTCATTCATCGCCTATGGTGTGAAGACGCGCTTTGACTATGCCTATATCACCATCCATGGCACACCCGGTGAAAACGGCATCATGCAGGGTTACTTTGACCTATTGCGCATCCCGTACTCGACCTGCAATGTGCTGGTTGAGTCGCTGACCTTCGACAAGTTTGCGCTCATCCGCTACATCCGCGCTTTCGGTGTGAACACGGCAAAGAGTATCTTGGTTCGCAATGACGACAAGGAACGCCCAACACCCGCGGAGATTGAGAGCGTGGTGGGAATGCCATGCTTTGTCAAACCTGTTGCCAATGGTTCCAGCTTTGGTGTAAGCAAGGTTAAGAGTGCCGACCAACTGGAACAAGCCATCCAGAAGGCTTTTGGTGAGGGCGATGATGTGATGATTGAGGAGTTTCTCGACGGCACCGAGGTCACTGTGGGCTGCTACAGCACCAAGGAAAAAACGGTTGTCTTCCCCGTTACCGAGGTCGTCACCGACAATGAGTTCTTTGACTACGACGCCAAGTACAACGGACAGGTGCAGGAAATCACGCCCGCGCGCATTAGTGACAAACTCACTGCCGAGCTCCAGGAACTCACCGCACGCATCTACGGTATCATGCACTGCAACGGCATCATCCGCATCGACTACATCATTACCCACAACGAGGATGGCTCGCGCCGCATCAATCTGCTCGAGATCAACACCACACCGGGCATGACAGCCACCAGCTTCATCCCCCAGCAAGTGCGTGCAGCCGGGCTGGACATCAAAGATGTCCTCACCGAGATTGTCGAAAATCAATTCTAAAAGTATCATGTAACAAAATAACAATCCCTATGAAACAATTTTTGCTTTTTATTGTGAGTTGTTTTCCGCTATTGGTATATGCCGAGAACGAAATAGAAAAAACTCCAGAGCAACATCAATGGGATGTGCATGTTCAAACGTCTTATTTCACCAATAATGACTGGGGTTTTGAGGTAGGAGCTACGTTTAATCCCTGGCAATACTTTGGAATAAGTATTGGAGTCATGTTTTTGGATGACTTCAAGGATGAGGAACTGACAGGAGTTTCAGGTAGCCCAGATAGTAACGACTACACCGAGTGGTCAATCAGAAATTGCAGGAACCGCTTTGCCCTAATCGCTGAAGTGCCCATTACAACCCCTGCGTTAAATTTGAGTTCAAGTACTCGGTTGGCATTTAGAGTGGTACCGGGCATCACATCGCCCATACCAGTGAACAAAGACCTGACAATCAACGAGACACAGCATCTTATT
>JAEEVE010000080.1 GCA_016290765.1 Muribaculaceae bacterium | reverse complement strand
GGTTGTGGGAATGAACTGCGGCCCGTTCATGAAGATGGGCGACGGCCACATCAAGCAGGAAGACTTGCTGTGGCTTGACCAAACGCTGGGCGAACGCGTCACGCCCGGTAAGCGGGTCTTGAGCGTCAACCACTACCCTATCCTTGACGACCTAGACAACTACCAAGACTATGTGAACGTCCTGAAGAAATATCCCGTGGTGACGCACCAGTGCGGACACTACCACAGTTGGAAACAGTATGAGACCTGCGGCATCAATGGCCTGATGGTGCGCGCGCTGGACATGGGCGGCGGGAACTATGGCTACACGCTGCTCAATGTGGATCTGAACCGCGACTGGATTCATGTCTACAACAAGGAGCTGGGCAAAGAGCCGGAACTGAAATATGCCTACAAAATCAATCTGGACTTTGAGAGTTTTCCTGCCTCTGAGGTGAAGAATCATGTGCCAGCAGGCTTTGTCTTAGAGAAGGTGTATGCCGACAATGCTTCCATCTTTACACGCGTGGGGCTAGACGCGCAGAACATCTACTTCGGCAACTCGCTGGGCTATGCCAAGGCACTTGACAAGCAATCTGGACAAGTACGATGGCAGTACAAGACCGACGCAATGCTGTTCGCTCGTCCTGCAGTTGACAAGAAGCATGTGGTAATCCCCACTGCCGATAAGCGGCTGGTGTGGCTGGACAAAAAGACTGGAAAGGTAACCCATGAGTACGCTGCCGCTGGGCCATTTGTGGCCGATGGCGTGGTGCAGAACGGCATCCTCTATCAGGGAGGTTATAAGACATTCCAAGCTTGGGACGTGAAGCGACACAAGTTGTTATGGAGTTACGATGACATCAACAACTACTGCCAGGCTGCACCTGTAATCGATGGCAACGACGTGATATTCGGCGCATGGGACACTTATCTGCGTTCGTTAGACCGTAAGACGGGCCGGCTGAAGTGGCAGTGGAACAATGGCACGAAAGTCAACCTCTACAGTCCGGGCAATGTGGTTCCCGTCGTAACGAACAACCATGTGGTGGTTGTGGCTCCCGACCGCGTGACAACGGCGCTGAACCGCCAAGATGGCACACAGCTGTGGCGCGTGAAGAACGAGAATAAGGTACGAGAGAGCCTAGGACGCAGCCAGGATGGCAGTATGGCATATGCTAAGACCATGGATGGCGAACTGGTGGCGATGTCGACGGGCGACAGTTATGAGATGTTATGGAAAGTGGATGTGGGGTTCGGCTACGAGCACGCGCCGTGCATCATCCTGGAACACAAAGGTTATGTCGTCTTGGGCTCACGCCGAGGCATGCTGGCCGTGGTCGACTCGCGCTCGCACCAGCTTGTTTTCACCTACAAGATGGGCAGCAGCGAGGTCAACGGCTTTGAGGTCGACCCCACCACAGGAGACATCTACTGCTCGCTCATCGAGGGAAGCATCTACCGCATTACCCTGCCTTGATCAACGCCGCACAAAAGTTTCGCAACGGCCGAGGGGCGAGGGCAATCACTCTCGGATGATGGCCTTAGTGGTGGAGGTGGTGCCGTCGGTGTAGGTGGTGACCTTGATGTTGACGCCACGCCATGGTCGAGTGCTGCGCATGCCAGCAAGGTTGATGTATTCGACCTTGACAATCTGCCTGTTATCAAAATTTATATCATCAACCGAACTATTCTGTCCTATGGGCAGATGGTCGTTGAACCACTCGATGTTGGCCAGCAGCGCGGACTTCAGATTGTCAACCCTTTCATTTAGGGTTTCGGGGCTGGTATACTCCCATCGGATTTTCTCTTGCTCAAAGGCCTGGTCGCACAGCATCAGATGCTGGTCGATATAATCCATCCAGGGCTGCACTTGATGTGGATAGAACTCATGCCATGCGTCACGCACGGCTCTGCAAAAGTCCTCATCCTTGATTAACTCACCTATCCAGTGGGGCGTGAACACATAGGACGTCTTCATTTTGAAAGTATAGTCGGTCTTTACGCGTTGGTTGCATGACAAGTCCCACAACGGTCCTGCCACCCACTGGGCATCATCGGCACGGTCCTTGTGCAGATAGAAACTGCCATGAAAGCCATCGCTGTTGTCGAGCACCTCCTGAATAATGAAGTAGCGCGCCATGGCATCGACATCAATCATCTGCTCCCAGGTGCTGTGGGTCTTGTCCTCGTCATAGATGGCGGTGTTCATCGCACTAAACGCGCCCACCAACCAATCTTTTTGTGCGCTCGAGAGGCTGTCGGGCGAGTGATAGGTGACACGAAGACTCCACTTGTTGTTCTCACGGATGCTTATCTGGTTGTTTTCTATATAATTGTCTACCTCAACGAGCCATCCGTAAGGGATGGTATTCTCATCTTCATTCCAGTTGGGCTGCTCATAGATGTCGAGGCGGTTCTTGTCGATGCGGTTAGTCTCGGTGAGCAAGTAAAGCCCCAGGTAATTGCCATTGAGCACTACCTCCAAAGGTTGGGTCGACGGCGTCCAATCCATGCCCATGATCGTTCCCAGTTGCATGCCCGCCACCGTGGGTTCATAGAATTTGAGCAATGCCCAGTGTTTGTTTTTGTTCATCCCCAGTAGGGGCTTTTTTTCGCCCAGTTTGATTTTATAGGGTTTCTTCTTTCCCTTCCAGGACGAATGTCCCCTGCCGCGTATCTCCAGTGGCATGGGACTCTGGGCCGACCCCACATTCATGTCGGGGTTTTGGCTGTCAACGATATAGTATGTCCCAGGGATGTAGACGATTTTAGAGGTGACGGGTTGGTGGTTCTGGGTCTCGATATGCATGACCGGCAACGTACCCGTCTGCCCCTTCAATGAGGACAGTGTGAGCAGCATGACAAGCACACATGCCAGTCGTGAGACCCAGTGTTGGTTATGAGTGAACAATGAGTTCATAGAGCACTGCTAACATCAATCAATTTTATTTGTGGCATACTCATGTTTGCGCTTGGGGTTCATTGGGAACCAGCCACGTTCCACGCGCTTCTTCTGGGCAAACAATTCGCCGATGCCCCACAGTGCCGATGCCCCAAATACCCCCAGGAATGACGACATATAGATGTTGGCGATGAAAAGTGCCGCGACGCAGCAACAAAGGCCTATCAACAAATAGACGATCCATGGTCGTGTGCCCCAGCGATACTCGGTCTTGATGACGATGGGATGCCAGATACCTATGGTAAGAAAGGTCATGATCGCGATGGTAATACCTGTGAAATACATGCTGTTTTGTTAGTTTGGGGCTGCAAAGGTACCAATATATTTTCATATCTGCAACCCATCAGCCACTGGGCAGCGCCCAAGCCATGGTGGTCTACAGGTGGCTTGAGCGCTGCCCAGCGCGATTGGTCGACAGCACGATGCTGGTCACTTCAGCTTGTTGTAGACCTCATCGGTCACAGGCTCTAGCCACTCGTTTGAGGCGTCTGGCTGCACGTCCTTGTGATAGGTCAAGTGCTGGAACCAGCTGTCCCTAGCTGCTCCGTGCCAGTGCTTGACCTCGGCAGGGATGGCGATGATGGTGCCAGGGGTCATTTCAACAGCCTCCTTGCCCCACTCCTGATACCAGCCACGGCCCGAGACGCAGACAAGCACCTGCACCTGCTTGTGGTGGATGTGCCAGTTGTTGCGGCAACGGGGCTCAAAGGTGACATTGGCGATGCCACCATCCATTGGAGCCAAATAGCTATTGCCGATGAAATACTGGGCATAGGCGGTATTGGGTTCTCCTTTAGGCCAAGGGCTGCGAAGCGTGTAGCCCTCATTGTTGAGCCATGCGCACAACTCGTCGACAAGCTCCTGCTTGTTGCCCATATTCACTGCGCCGCGTTTGTGTGCCGCCAGTTGTGGATTGACGCCATCAAGACCGCTCAATGCTGCCACAGTCACAATTTCACGGTCGGCAGCAGTCAGCTGGTCGCCTGCGAAGATGTCGCCAAAGAGGTGCGACTTCAGGTAGTAGTCGTCCTGCGGGCAGAAGATGTAGTCGAAAGGCTGGCCCGAGAGCTGTGTCTGGTTTTTTGTACCCAGTTCATAGGCCCTGCGTGCGTCGTCCCATTCGGCGGGTCGTGTCCAGGGCTTGCCTTCTTGCCAATGAGGCTGTTTATGTTCAAGTACCTTGCTCAACATCCCCAACGCATTCAGTGAGCGCGGGAATCCCGTATAGGCATAGAGTTGCGAAAACGCCTCTTTCAGTTCGTTGACGGTCACCCCGTTGTCAAGCGCTTGCCTTACAGCTGGCTCTAGCCGTTCCAAATTTCCCTGTGCCATCAAGCAGGCACATGCTGCCAATCCCTTTTGACGCTCGGTCAGTATCTGACCGTTTGTTGTTGTTATCATCATTATTGCGATTAAAAACGTTACAATTCTTTTCATTGCTATTCTTTGTTACTTATTTCTTCTTGCTGCAACCCATACGGGTTCCTCACTCATGACAGGCTTGTTGACAGCCATCACGCCTGATAGGTCATGTGGCACATATGGCTCTTCCAAATAGTGGATGTCATCCTCAGAAAGATGGATATCGAGTGCTTTCACGGCTCCCTCAATGTGGTGCAGTTTGGTAGCCCCGACGATGGGCGATTCCACCTTCGTCAGCAGCCATGCCAGTGCGATCTGCGCCATCTCTACACCATAGCGGTCGGCCAGTTCCACCACACGCTCCACGACGTGGTTGTCTTGCTCGGCGGTAGCATCGTATTTGAAGTGCATGAACGAGTCCTCCTTCTGCCGCTTCGAGGTCTCTCCAGGACGCTTTGCCAACTTACCCGAAGCCAGTGCGCTGTAGGGCGTTTGCGCAATGTTATCCTCACGGCATAAGAGTTGCATTTCACGCTCTTCCTCACGCATAATCAAGTTGTAGTGGTTCTGTACGCTGACAAACTTCGCCCAACCGTTTTTCTCGGCCAATGCATTCATCTTCGCCCATTGAAAGGCATATACATTTGCAATGCCGATGTAACGAGCCTTGCCTTGACGCACGGCCTCGTTCATTCCCTCAAGAATCTCCCTGGCAGGTGTCTTGTAGTCCCAGATGTGATAGATGTATAGGTCAACATAGTCCATGCCAAGGTGCTGAAGGCTCAAGTCGATGTTGTTCAGTACATGCTGTCGCCCGTCAATGCCCTGAAGGATGTCCTCTTCGGTTCGCGGCAGGAATTTCGTTGCTACCAACACGTCTTCGCGGCGGGCCATGTCTCTAAGGGCGCGTCCGACGTACTGTTCAGATGTGCCCAACTGGTAAGCAATCGCCGTGTCGAAGAAGTTCACCCCCAGCTCAAGCGAGCGGCGGATAATCTCGCGCGTCGATTCCTCACCAATCGTCCATGAGTGTTGTCCGATGGTCGGGTCGCCGAATCCCATACAGCCCAAGCAGATGCGGGACACCTGCAGATTAGAATTACCAAGTCTTACATATTCCATTATCCTTTATTTTCGCGAGTGTCAACACCCACAGCGTGATTACTTGAGGTTGCTGTTGAAGAAACTCTCAATCTTATCATAGGGGATGACACCGGCCTTGTCGTCATAGAGGTCGACGTGCGAAGCACCCGGGATGATGAGCAGTTCCTTGTTGCCTTGCTTGTAGCTGCCGGCATATTTGCCCGTAGTAATCTCGTTGGCAGTGGCACATTCGGCCACCGAGGAATCAAAGGCTTTCTTACCCGTCATCTTCTCGAACGCGTACTCAGAGAAGTAGCGCGAGTGGGCCTTCTCGCCGTGGATGAGCAGCACGGGAGTCTCAATCTCGTTGGCATAGTCCAGGATGGGCTGGTTGAGGAACGACTGGCATCCAATGACGTTCCACCCGTCATTAGAATTACCACTGCGCTCGTGGTAGCCACGCTGGGTCTTGTAGTAGTCATAATAGTCCTTGACAAACCATGGAGCATCATCGGGCAGGGGGTCGACGACACCACCAGCACGCTTGTAGGTTCCGTTCTTGAAGTCCTGGGTGCGCTGTGCCGCCATGGCCTTGCGAGCCTCCATGCGCTGTTCCTTGGTATCGCTGCTCATGAAGTAACCCTCGCGATTAACCTTGGTCATGTCGTACATTGTCGAGGCGACGGTGGCCTTGATGCGAGGGTCAATGGCCGCGGCGTTCACCGCCATGCCACCAAAGCCGCAGATGCCGATGATGCCGATGCGCTCGGGATCGACATTGTCCTGCACGCTCAGGAAGTCAACGGCAGCGAGAAAGTCCTCGGTATTGATGTCGGGCGATGCCATGCGACGTGGCTCTCCCCCACTCTCGCCTGTGAACGACGGGTCGAAGGCAATGGCAATGAATCCGCGCTCGGCCATGTGCTGTGCATAGAGCCCGCTCGACTGCTCCTTCACGGCTCCGAAGGGACCGCTCACGGCAATTGCCGCCAGCTTGCCTTCGGCATTCTTGGGAGTATACATGTCGGCAGCGAGTTCGATGCCGTAACGATTCTTAAACGTGACCTTCTTGTGGTCCACCTTGTCACTCTTGGGAAATGTCTTGTCCCATTCTTGCGTCAGTGTCAGTGATGTCTGGTTCATATCCTTATTGGTTGTCTTTGAGTCAGAGCAGCCTGCGAGCATCACGCCCAACAGCGCTGCGGTCATAATCAGTTTTTTCATTTTATTATCTTTTTGCCGTTCTTGATATAAATACCGCGTGTGGGATGTGTTACTCTCATCCCCTGAAGGTTAAAGTAGGCATCCTCATCCTGCTCATCGGCGATTTGCTCGATGAGCGTTGCTGTGTCGCTCAGTGACAAAGTGACCTGTATGTTGCTCTGCCCCGCTTGCAGGAAATTTCTCAACGCATTCTCGTCAAGCCCATCGATATGTCCAAGCCGGGTATAACTCCATGGATTGGTGCCATAGAATATGCAAATGTTGCTGCCATTGTACAGCACCACATCGCCCGGCATGGCGGTAATGCTTTCATTGCTGGCGGGCAACGAGAATCCTAGCGGTCCCCAGATTTCAAAGTCCCCACTGCTGCTGAGTGTCACAGTGATAGGAGCCGCCTGCAATTTCGCGACGAGTTGTCGGGTGGCCTCATTGTCAACAAGTGTGGCGCTCTGCGTCACACCACCGATGGTGATGTTCATCTTATCCATATTATTCGAGTTTGCCACGAAGTTTTGCATCGGCAGCCAATTTTGAATCAGCGATGCCAGTTGGCCACGATTAGAGTTATTGACCCACAATGCGTCACCTGTCCATGTGGCACTTGGCACAAGTCGATGTGCGTCGGCTACAACCTGCGATATGCCGCTCGAGTGACTTGACACAATCAGTGCGACATGCTTGCCCGCCATCTGAGGGCCATAATGGAAGAGATAGGTCTGCAAGATGGCTGCCATTTGGCTCCACCACAGCGGCGTGACGATGATGATGTTCTGATAGGGCGTGAGATCGGTGATGCTTACCGGATCGATAGCCGGATAGCTTGCCGCGTCGTTAGGTGCTGCATTGATGGCGTTCAACAACTGGGTACCTATGGCATAGCCGTTAGCCTCATAGCGCTGTGTTTTATCAACTGGCTCAATGCGAAGCACATCAGCCTGTATCTGCGTTGTTAGCATAGCCACTATCTCCTGGCAATTGCCCGTGTAACTATAGTAGACCACGAGGGTCTTTGCTATGTTGGAAGGCACTTCAGCCTTCACATCACTGTCGGAAGAGCAGCAGCAGAATAACATTGCTGCTAAACATAATAGAATCTGTTTCATCTTATTATATATTTTTCTTGAAAATAATGCTCATTGTTTCACGATCGAGGGGCTTCATTCCTGGCAGTTTCAGATCCTTCACCATGTGAAGCGTGCCCTGCTTGTACTTCTGAAAGTGGTCGGTCTTCAAGTGACTCTGATATGCTTCCTCGGAAGCATAGATTTCAAGGATGCGAATCTGGCATGAGTCCTCGGCACTCTGCATAGGAAAGAGACAGATGACTCCTGGCTCGCGTTCCACACTGAGGCGATCTACTTCGTTGGCAAAGGCTAAGTATTCCTCCAAATACTGTGGAAACACCTCTATTTCAGCAATGCGGACTATCATACTTGTTGCAGCAATCGCTGCCGATGGCTTTTCTCCCGTTTGGTCAAACAACCACTTAACATTCTTCCACAGAATCATTTCCTTGAATGGTGCGAGATCGGACTCAGTGGATAGATATTGCCTCATGCGAGTGAGGCTCTGAGTGAGCACTTGTGGAGCAGCATAGGGATAGTCAGAGCCGTAGAGCAGATGGTCGGGTGTGGTGATGGTGAGCAGCATGCGGATAACCTCGGGAGAGTGTGCTCCTGCAAGGTCGTAGTAGAGGGTTCGGAGGTTGGCTTCCCAATCAATGTCGCCCACCATCTTGTACGCCTGCATCACAGGAGCCAACGATTTCATGCGAGGTATCGCTAAAGGCAAATAGGCACCACAATGAGGAACAACTATCTTTATACCATTATAACGAGCCAACACATTGCGGCTAATCATGTTCGCGGCAGCACGGGTGGTCTCCGAAAGATATTCCTGCATGGCCAGTGGCGTCTGCGCCATCACCTGCTTGTTTACCGGCTCAGGGCGATGCGGATGCAGGATAATGACTGCCCGGCGCTCATTCAAGACTGAGAAAAGCGTGTCGAGTTCAGGCGCACCGAGGTATTGGCCATTAACGTTTGTGGCCAATTTGATGCCGTCTGCTTTCAGCGTGTCGAGCGCATAGATGGCCTCGCGGATAGCAGCATTCACATCAGGTAAGGGTAATGCTGCACAGAACATAAACCTACCTGGATGCTCTTTCTTGATGCGGGCCGCTACTTCGTTTGTTTTTCTCACTACAGCTGCCGATGTCGGTTGCGGAGCCGCTAACGTAAGCACCGCTGTCTGCACACCGGCTTCATCCATCCACTTCAGGTGATTCTCTACGTCGTATTTCGGCAAGGGAAATCCCTCGTCCATCAATCGTCCCTCACTTTCGAGTGACGCGATGAACTCAGGAGTGATGATGTGACTATGCACATCTATCACGCCCTGAGCCATTGTTGCAGTTGCAATCACCGTTGCCAATAAAAAACTCTTAATCCTTTTCATCCTAAATTGATTTACTTCTCCCATTTTGGAACGCTGTCTTTTGGACATAAGAACAAAAGAACATAAGAATTTTAGAACATAAGCTTCGCGTAATTCGTGGTTTTAAAAAATGATTCGCGTAATTCGCGGTTTAAAATAAAGCCGCTCCATCGAGGCATTGGCCTCTTTCAAAATTCGGTAACAAAGATACTGCTAGTATTCTTGTAGCCACTTATCTTGAACGGGTGCAAATCTACCCAATTTATCTTTTTTGCCATTAAAGACCATTTTTCTGCGCAAAATGACTACCTTTGCAATCGAAATGAGAGAACTACTGCATATCAACCACGCAAATGATTACTCACGGAGTCTCGGTGCTGAAATACACCACCCCATGGTGAGTGTCGTGCACTTTGACGAACTGGGTGAGATACGCCACACACTGAACAAGATGGGCAGTGTCTATGCCATCTTTGTTCAAGACAATTTTCCCACGGGTGCGACCTACGGCATGGGCGGTTATGACACATCGAAGGGTTCGCTAACAGCCGCCTCGCCCGGACAGGTCATTGGCAAGGCCGATGACGGACACCGCGAAGTCTATCATGGTTGGGCAATTCATTTCGATGCCGAGTTTATGCATGGCACCGTGTTTGAGCAACGGCTTGCAGATTATCACTATTTTTCCTACAACGTCAACGAAGCGCTTCACACCACCGATGGCGAGAAACAACTATTATGGCAACTGATGGCGCTGATACGCAGGTTTATCAAGCACCGTGCACAAACGCCACAGACCGACCGCATCGTGCAAGATTACATCCTGTTGCTGTGCGACTATGCCCTGCTGTTCTATCAGCGTCAGTTTCAAGATGCGGCTCGCCAGCCAAGTGACTTGCTCACGCGCTTCGAGCGTGTGCTGAGCGACTACTATGAGCAGGAGTTGCAGCATAGACAAGGGTTGCCCAGCGTGAAACACTGTGCCTCAGAGTTGTGTCTTTCAGCCAGTTATTTTGGTGACGTAGTGCGCAGTGTCACGGGCGAGAGCCCTACTCAGGTCATCAGACGCTTCTTGTTAGACCGTGCCAAGGCCATGCTTGTGAGCGGCAAGTCGGTGACCCAAGTTTCCGATGGCCTTGGATTTGAATATCCGCAACACTTTACCCGCTTCTTTAAAAAACACACCGGTACACTGCCTTCTAAGTACATCGGTTCGCTGAAAAACAAGTAAGCCAATATAGATGATAGATTACAGATGAAGGATTTGTGCGTTTCTTGGCGCAGTCATCTCTTCAATCTGTAATCTACCACTTATCAACTATTTACATGCTCTCCTTCAATCTGTAATCTACCATTTATCAACTATTTACATGCTCTCCTTC
>JAEEVE010000313.1 GCA_016290765.1 Muribaculaceae bacterium | reverse complement strand
AGCACCATACCCGAACCCACAAACGCATCGACCTGGCCGCCAGTCGAGAAGACAACCGAGAAACCGTCAAGCACGTTGACCTCGTTGTTGTCCTCGATGGCATCGGTGAAATCAATCACATAAGTTGTGTTCTCCTCAAGTTCATCCTGGAACTCGACAGTAATCTTCTTGCCCTGTGCACGGATGATTGGCTGTTCTTTCGGCGCCGGCGACACTACAACGCGGGTAGTCTGATCTTTCAGGTTCACAATCTCGTCAAACACGAGTTCCACTTTTTTCCCCTTGAAGTTCACCGAACCTGCCAGCGGATTGCTGCGTAGCATCATTGGTGGGGTGTAGTCGCGAGGGCCGCCTTCTGGACTGCCTATATTGGCACACCCAACCATTGCTAGCACCATCAGTGCCAGCATCATTATCGTGAATATGTGCCAGTGTCGTCTCATCGTTTTCAACCTGCAAAGATAAACCTTTTTTTTCATGTGCACAACACCAGCAAAAAGGTTCGGACCACAACAACACGAAAGAGGGTGCCACATCCATGATGCAGCACCCTCCTGATAAATTGAATTCAGAGATAAAACAATGTTTAGCGAACAATCTTAGATGTCGAACGAGTACCGTCGCTGTAAGTTGTAACGGCAATGTTCACTCCCTTGAATGGGCTGTCGCTCTCCATACCGGCAAGGTTCACATACTTCACGCCAGTCGCAGTCTTGGTTGTGTTAATATTATCAACAGCCGAAACGATGTCGGTCACGAACTTGTCCATGCAGAAGTAGGCTGCAGTGTTCATGCCATAATCGCCACTGTCGGTAGAGTTCAGAGTGAAATAAACACTCTCCACCTCACCAAGGCTCGACAGGTCAAAGAATGTCCAGTCATTGAGTGCCTTGAGCTCGCCATTGGTAAACTCAACAAGGTTGATGCTGGTGGTAGTCTCGTTGCCTTCGGCGTCAACACCATGAGCAATAAGCTCAAAATAGTCGCCTTCCTCAAAAGCACGACCCATGCCGTCGCCATGCAAGCAGCCATAGTAAGGCCAGGGGTGATTGCACACATACACGCCCACTGGCTTGAATGTGGTGTTGTCGTTTATGTCAGCATACATCACTTGGTTTGTTGGATCCTCGCTCCAAGAACCCCAGTAAGCTACAATGTAAGGTTGAGCTGGGTCGGCAGTTACTGTGCCATCCTCATTGATGACGCAGCCACCACCTGCCATGCAGCCACCATAGGTGGTTGACCAAGCGCCGTTGTAGTCGGTTTGATCACCACCAATAGCTGGGCAGAAACCATCCCAATAGTATCCACCCCATGATGAACCTTCGCCACCAATGAGGTGTGAGAGCATGAACCCACAGTTCTCGTCGCCAAATGCCAGCCAAGTGTAGTCAACGTCATTGTAGCACTCAGTCCAAATGCCATTCTCGTTGTACTCCAAAGAGGAGGGGTACATAGGCTTGTTCAGGTCAAGCGTGATAACATCGGCCATTGCTGCCGAAGCAGTCAGCGCGACTGCTGCAAGAAGTGTAAAAATCTTTTTCATAAAAAATGAATTTAAATGTTAGTATAATAGTAGAATAGTTACTTAGTAATTATTTAATTTCCCAAGAGGATGTTGTAAACTGCGGTGATATCAGAGCTGGTAATCTCGCTGTCACCATTAACGTCACAAGTGCTGAGATAAGTCTCGTCGTCATTGAGCAGATAGTTGTAGAGTGCGGTGATGTCGGCAACTGTCACGTTTCCATCGCCGTTCACGTCACCGGGCTCGGGTTCGGGCACGGCATCGGGATGCAGGTCAATGGCACCTGCCACTTCGGTCGAAGCCTCACCCAGCCAGCCGCAGTCCTCCAGCATGGCGCTATACACCTTAACGAAGTCTATCTTCTTCAAGTTAACAGGGTTGCCGTCATCATCTACTGCCCATTCAATCTTGAAACCTTTGTTCAACTCGGCGGCATTGATGTTTGTAGCATTACTCTTATAGCCATAGCCTTCATCGGGACGGTTGTCAACATACCCCCAATCAAAGAA
>JAEEVE010000079.1 GCA_016290765.1 Muribaculaceae bacterium | reverse complement strand
CGACCGAGGCTAACCAGGATGTCGTGCTTGGCGAGGAGACTGCTACTCAGCTTTCGACCAACGACCAGGCTGCTTACAAGCTGGCTGCCGAGGCTGGTGAGTACACCTTCACCTTCGACATGGCCAATCTCAAGTTCATGGTTAACAAGATTGGCACTCCGGGTGTGCCGGGTGACGCCAATGGTGACGGCCTGGTTGACATCTCGGATGTTAACTCGGTAATCAATCAGATGCTGGGCAAGGAAGCCATGATTCCTGCTTGCGACATGAATGGTGATGGTGTCATCGACATCTCGGATGTCAACGCCGTAATCAACAAGATGCTCGGCAAGTAATCTTCAAGCCCTCTAAATCCCCTTAAGGGGGACTTACAATTCTTCTAGAGGCTCTAGAATACCTAGGATTTCTAGAATTTCTAGAGCCTCTAGGTTTTTAAAAAACGACAACATCAATGAAAAGAACGACACTACTTCTGGTTGCCTTAGTGGCACTGTGCGCTGTGGCACAACCTCCACGCAGCTTCAAACGTGGCGTGAGCGAGAACGGATTCAACAAAGTAGAGGAAATCAATGCGCTCTCACCAGGAGCGGGATGGTTCTATAACTGGGGCAACCTGCCCAACTCCTACATCGCCGATGTCGTCGGCCCAGGTACCGACATGGAGTTTGTGCCGATGATTTGGAGCGCAAACTTCAACGAGCAAGCCTTGCGCAACTACCTCACCGAGCATCCAGGCGTGAAGTACCTGTTGGGCTATAATGAGCCCAACTTCCGCAACCAGGCGAACATGACACCCGACAGTGCCGCGCGGCTATGGCCCATTGTCGAGCAGATTGCGCGCGATTTCAACCTCAAATTAGTCGCTCCGGCACTCAACTTTAGTGGCGAGGCCCTGGCCGACGGCCGCGTCTACCAACCCAACGATTGGATGGACGCCTTCCTGGCCGCCTACCCTGAGGCACACTTTGACTACCTGGCGCTGCACTGCTACATGAACAACTCGGCACCCCAGATGAGTTACATCGAGAACTTTGCCAAGCGCTACGGCAAGCAGGTGTGGCTCACCGAGTTCTGCGCTTGGGAGGGAAATGTCGACTCGACAACCCAAAAACGCACCATGGTGCAAAAGATTCAAGACCTGGAGCTGAGTCCCTATGTCTACCGCTATGCTTGGTTCAAGGCCAAGGGCTCAAACTCGGCACCCTATTACCGCCTGCTCATCAACCAAAACATGCTCACTCACGAGCCTCCTGTGGGCACATTGAGCGGTGCTGGAAAAATTTATCTCAACATGTCGTCGTTCGACACCACCTACTACTGGCTCCCGGCACAGGTGATTCCTGCCAAGGACTACGTCTATAGTCAAAGCATAGCCATCGACCTGAACAGTGATCCAGCAAGCCAACAAGTGCTGCAAATCAATGAGTTTGATGTCTATGCCCGCGCCGAATATTTGATTGAGATACCCGTTGATGGCAAATATGACCTGCGCTTGCGCTTGTCGAGCCGCGCCTTCCTCAGTTCGCCACAAATCCGCGTATTCTGCGACGGAGAGGTGGTGGCCGACCAGGTTTTGCCCGTTACTGGCATGACCACCACACAGGATGTCTGGAAGACCCAAATGATTCAGAACATCCCATTGACAGCAGGCAAGCACCGCATTGAGTTGCGCAGTGCACGCAGCACCACTTGCAAGGTCAACTGGCTGCGCCTAGACCTGTGCGGCGACATCAACGGTGACATGGTCGCTGACATTGCCGATGTCAACGCGGCCATCAATGTCATGCTGGGCAAACAGCCAGCTAGCGATGTCGCCGACCAGAATGGTGACGGCAAGGTCGACATCGCCGATGTCAACGCTGTCATTAACGCCATGCTGGGCAAGTGATATTAACAAAACTAGAGGCTCTAGAATTTCTATACCATCTAGAGCCTCTAGCCAATACAATAAAAGAAATGAAACGAATCTTCCTTGCCGCAGTATGCGCGGCATCCATGATGATGGCGGTGAGCGCCGCCACGACACCCGCTTGGCTCGACGAGTCGCTGCCCCTGGAGCAGCGCATCGACGACCTGTTGCCCCGCTTGACACTGGACGAAAAAATCGCTCTCATCCATGCACAAAGCAAGTTCTCGTCACCCGGCGTGGCACGCCTGGGCATCCCCACCTTCTGGACCGATGACGGCCCCCACGGGGTGCGTCCCGACGTGCTGTGGGACCAATGGGAACAGGCTGGAGCGACCAACGACTCGTGTGTGGCATTCCCGGCACTGACCTGCCTGGCGGCAACATGGAATCCCAGCGTGGCACACCGCTACGGCGTGAGCCTGGGCGAGGAAGCGCGTTATCGCGGCAAGGACATGATCCTAGGCCCAGGCGTGAACATTTACCGCACTCCGCTGAACGGACGCAACTTTGAGTACATGGGCGAGGATCCCTACCTGGCAGCACAGATGGTCGCCCCCTATGTCAAGGGACTGCAATCGCAAGGCGTGAGTGCCTGTGTCAAGCACTTTGCGTTGAATAACAACGAGTTCGAGCGACACAACACCAACATCATCCTCGATGACCGTGCCCTCTACGAAATCTACCTGCCGGCTTTCAAGGCGGCGGTGCAGCAGGGGGGAGCATGGGCCATCATGGGTGCCTATAACCTCTACCAGAACCAGCACCTGTGCCACAACAAGCGCATGCTCTGCGACATCCTCAAGGGAGAGTGGGGCTTTGACGGCGTGGTGGTCAGCGACTGGGGCGGGGCGCACGACACACCAGAGGCCATCGCCAACGGCCTAGACATGGAGTTTGGCACTTGGACCAACGGCTTGAGCGAAGGCGCACGCAATGCCTACGACAACTATTATCTGGCGTTGCCTTACAAGAAACTACTGCAAGAGGGCAAGGTGTCGATGGCAACCCTCGACGAGAAGGTACGCCGTGTGTTGCGACTGATGATGCGCACCACGCTCACCACACGCCCCCGTGGCTCGATGTGCAGCGATGAACATTACCAGACAGCACGCCAGGTAGCGGCCGAAGGTATCGTCCTGCTCAAGAACGATAAGAATTTGTTGCCCATCAACCCTGCCAAGCACCGCCGCATCCTGGTGGTGGGTGAGAATGCCATCAAGATGATGACCGTAGGTGGCGGCAGCAGTTCGCTCAAGGCACAGCACGAAATTTTACCGCTCGACGGGCTGAAGACTCGACTGGCCGGACTGGCCGAGGTGGACTACGCCCGCGGTTATGTGGGTGACCCCACAGGCGAGTATAACGGCGTGACCACAGGGCAGAGCCTCAAGGATGACCGTACGCCCGACCAACTCATCGCCGAGGCTTGCGACAAGGCACGCCAGGCCGATATCGTGGTCTTTGTGGGTGGGCTCAACAAGAGCTTAGGACAGGATGCCGAGGACAGCGACCGACAGAGCTATGCGTTGCCCTACGATCAGAACCGACTCATCGAGGCACTCGCCAAGGCCAACAAGAACCTGGTGGTGGTCAACATTAGCGGCAATGCCGTCGAGATGCCGTGGCGCAAGCAAGTGCCGGCTATCGTGCAAGGATGGTTCCTAGGCAGCGAGACGGGAACTGCACTGGCACGCATCCTGATGGGTGATGACAACCCTTCGGGCAAGTTGCCGTTCAGCTGGTATGAGAAGTTAGAAGACTGTGGCGCACACGCCATTGGACAATACCCTGGCACAAAGCGCGCCGATGAGAACATCTGGGACGAAGAATACCGCGAAGGCATCTATGTGGGCTACCGCTGGCTCGACAAGGTGAAGCGCAAAGCAGCTTTCGCCTTCGGCCACGGCATGAGTTATACCACATTCACCCTAAAACAAGGGCAAATTACTCCTGGCAATGGAGATGTGCTTTATACAGCTAACGTTCAGGTCACCAACACTGGCAAACGTGCTGGCAGCGAAGTCGTCCAACTTTACATCACCGATATTGATGCGTCGGTCGACCGCCCCGAGAAGGAGCTAAAAGGCTTCCAAAAAGTCTTCTTGCAGCCTGGCGAAACACGCGTGGTCAGCATTCCCATCACCCGCCAGGACCTCAGCTACTACAACGCAGTGCAGCAGCGCTGGATAGCAGAGCCAGGAGAGTTCATAGCCCGCCTGGGTACAGCCAGCGACAACCTGCCCATCCAACTCAAGTTCCGTCTCGATTGATCGGTAACTTCTCATCAATCATCACGCGCCTCTAGTCTGTCCTTTG
Organism: Muribaculaceae bacterium; assembly: GCA_016290765.1. Taxonomy (GTDB): domain Bacteria; phylum Bacteroidota; class Bacteroidia; order Bacteroidales; family Muribaculaceae; genus Sodaliphilus. Next base: position 6,367 of record JAEEVE010000079.1, on the reverse strand, counting down.
CCGGCTTGCCTAGAGGCGCGTCACTACAAAATATACTTTAAAAAAACCTAAAAGATAGGGTGAGTTTGGGGAAGATTGGGTGAAAATGCCTAAATTCGCAGTTCACTAACTTTTTCTTGTCATTTTTAGAATGAAACCCATCACCAGCATATTGCTTGCGCTCGCTCTGATTTGCTATGTGTTTCTGCCTTTCTATGAAATCTCGTTCCAAGGCGGGCTCACTGGCTTTAGCTACACAGCCGGCACCATCACACAACGTTTTACACTAGGCAACACGGTGTTTGCACTACTGCCCTTCATCACCTGCTTCAGCGCCATCGGCTTCAACACCCTCAAGAGCCGCTGGTGGGGCATACTCGTGACACTGCTCATCATCCTGGGGCTGTGGTTCCTGGACCGTACGGGCAACTTCCATGACATCGCGCTCAAGCACGCACCCGATGTAACACCCAGCGAGGATGTCGGTGAGGGATTCGCCATCATAGGATTGGGCATTGGCTTCAAGGCCAATTTTATGCTGCTGGTAGCCGCACTGTGCTCGGCCATCATCTCGATGCTACCCTTTAAGTTCAATGAGCGCATTGAGCGCGCCGTCGATGACACCATCGATCACGGCATAGAGGACATGCGCGCACTGGGCAACCGCATGAGCGAGTGGAACGAACATCATCGTCGGCACCCCCGCAAGCCCACAGCAACCGCTCCCGAAACACCTCCCACCGAGCCTGGCGACAAGGCGCACACCCCCACAACACCCCCACCCCTCACAATCGACCCCGAGGATCCCTCACGCTTTATGCCAAAATAAGATAGCTATTAGCTAATTGCTTCTATGCGCTTTGAACTGAACATACTGGGTTGTGGGTCGGCGAAACCTACCACGCGACACCTGCCGTCGTGCCAGGTGCTGAACGTGCGCGACAACCTGATGATGATCGACTGCGGCGAAGGCGCACAGATGGCGATGAGCCGCCAGCGCCTGAAATTCTCACGACTGCGCCACATCTTCATCAGCCATCTGCACGGCGATCATTGGTTCGGGTTACCGGGGTTATTATCGACCATGGGCCTACACGAGCAAACGGGGACGGTAACTGTGCACATCTTCAAGGATGGTGCCCAGCTGCTGCAACAGATGGTGGGCTTCATGGGCCAATTGCCCTATCATCTTGAAATCAATGTCATCGGCACACAACCTGCATGCATCCATGAGGACAATGCCGTCACAGTCAGCACCTTCACCCTCAACCATCGCGTACCCGCCGTGGGCTTCATCATCCGCGAAAAGCCCAAGATGCGGCACATCAACCCAGAAGCTACGCGTGAAGCCAACGTGCCACACTGGGCAATGAACTCGCTGCGCCAAGGGCTGGACTATGTCACACCCGAGGGCATCGTCATCCCCAATGCCCAACTCACCACCGATGCTGATCCCAGCGTTAGCTACGCCTATTGCAGCGACACCCGACCATCACCACGAGTGACAGCAGCCCTCGAGGGAGTAGATTGGCTCTACCACGAGGCAACCTACGGCGAAGAGTGCAAACGACAGGCTCACGCTCGCTATCACAGCACGGCGCACGAAGCGGCACAAACCGCACACGACGCCCACGTCAAGCAGCTCATCATCGGTCACTTCTCCAGCCGATACCTAGACGAGACGCCCCTGTTGCACGAAGCACAAACCATTTTCCCTAACACCCGTCTCGCCAACGAAGGGATGCTAGTAGCCCTTGCTCACTAGAGCGTCTAAACTACTGCCAGATATGGCATATGCACTAAAGATATTACATTTTTTAACAGACGCAAAGTGTTAAAATTGCGAAAGTTCGGTTAATTTTGGCTGCAAACAACCCGCGGATAACTAAAAAAGTGCAATAAAGCACATTTTTTATAGGGATTTTTTTTATTGAACCGAGAAAAATTCGTTCCTTTGCAGTCTCATTTCAAAATGAATACTCACTAAACATTAATATTAAATTTTACGACTATGACTGAAATTGGTGAAAGAGTAAAAGCAATTATCGTTGAGAATCTGGGCGTTAGCGAAACCGAAGTAACTCCCGAGGCTACGTTTGCACAGGACCTGGGCGCTGATTCGCTCGACACCGTTGAGCTGATCATGAAGCTTGAAGGTGCCTTTGACATCAAGATCCCCGAGAGCGAGTCGGAGAACATCCAGACCGTCGGCGATGCCATCTCTTACATTGAGAAAGCACTCGAGGCTTAATCCACAATTTACACAGTAAAAACCTTTCCACAATACTCCCATTATGGAATTAAAGAGAGTAGTGGTAACAGGTCTTGGTGCCATCACACCCATCGGTCTTGATGTCGAAACGACATGGAAGAACGCGCTGGACGGTGTGAGCGGCGCGGGACCTATTACGCACTTTGATGCATCATTGTTCAAGACGCGCTTTGCCTGCGAGGTGAAGGGGTTCAATGTGGCCGACTATCTGCTCAATCCCGACGACCGTCGAGAATTGAAGGATGTCAAGCGCACTGACCTCTACACACAATATGCCATTGCATCGGCAAAACAGGCTATCGAAGACAGCAAGCTGCTCGACGGTGATGCTGACCGTGACGAGATTGGCGTGATTTTTGCGTCGGGTATTGGTGGACTGCACACCTTTGAAGAGCAAGCTGGTTTCTATGCCAAGCATGAGGCCGATGGACCAAGCTACAGCCCGTTCTTCATCCCCACGATGATTGCCGACATCGCTGCCGGACACATCTCAATGCGTTACGGACTGCGTGGGCCCAACTACGGTGTCGTGTCGGCTTGCGCCACCTCGACCAACGCCATGATTGACGCTTTCAATTATGTGCGCCTGGGCAAGGCCAACGCCATCGTCACTGGTGGCTCGGAAGCTCCCATCTTCCCCGCTGGGGTAGGCGGCTTCAACGCAATGAAGGCCATCAGCACCCGAAACGACAGTCCTGAGACCGCCTCTCGGCCCTTCAGCAAGTCACGTGACGGCTTCGTCATGGGCGAGGGTGCCGTTTGCCTCATCTTTGAGGAACTCGAGCATGCCCTGGCACGCGGTGCCAAGATTTATGGCGAGGTCATCGGTGGCGGCATGAGCGCCGACGCTTATCACATCACCGCATCTCACCCCGAGGGCGTGGGAGCATCGCTGGTGATGAAGCGCGCACTCGATGATGCTGGCATCAAAGCCGAAGACGTGGACTACATCAATGTCCACGGCACCTCCACGCCTGTGGGTGACCCAGGTGAGGCTAAGGCCATTGCCAACGTCTTTGGCGAGCATGCCTATAAGGTGAATATCAGTAGCACCAAGTCGATGACAGGACACATGCTGGGCGCTACAGGTGCCATGGAGGCATTGTTCTGTCTGCTCGCCTGCCGTGACGATATCGTACCGCCTACCATCAACCACGAGGACGGTGACGAGGACGAGGCACTGGACTACCGAATGAACTTCACGTTCAACAAGGCGCAGAAGCGCACGGTTAATATCGCACTGTCCAATACCTTCGGGTTCGGAGGACACAACGCCAGTATCATCGTTAAGAAGTACAAAGGATAATCTGGCCTCCCGACAGTGAGATGACAAACTTGTCCAATCTCATATCACTCATAAAGCTCCTTTTCGTCAAGGATAAGGAGCTTTATGTGTATATTCACGGTATCACTGGCTTATATCCCCGCAATATCGAGCTGTACAAACTCGCCCTGGTACACCGCAGCAAACCACTGCAACTGCCCGACGGGCGATGGACCAACAATGAGCGGCTCGAGTACCTAGGCGACGCGGTCCTTGACCTGGCTGTCGCCGACTATCTATACCATCAGTTCCCTCACAAGCACGAGGGGTTCCTCACATCGACACGCGCCAAAATTGTGCAGCGCGAGAGCCTGAACCGCATAGGGCACGCATACCACCTTGACGCGCATGTCCGAGCGGCCACACACACCACATCACACAACAGCTACATCAACGGAAACGCACTGGAAGCACTCGTAGGTGCATTCTACCTTGATCATGGCTACAAGCGCAGCCAACAGTTCATCATCGACCGCATCATCACTCAACACTTCGACCTAGCCGAACTCGTCAAAACCGACCAGAACTACAAGTCGCGCCTCATCGAGTGGACGCAGAAGTATCACCTCACTATCGAGTACGCGCTTGTCGATACCATCAGCGACAAAGACAACAACCCCGTCTTCAAGACAGCAGTCATCATTGGCGGACAGTTTGCCGCCGACGGCACCGGATATAGTAAGAAGGAGTCGCACCAGAACGCCTCAAAGCGCGCCCTAGAGCGCCTACGCACCGACACCGCCTTCAAGCAGCAAGTCCTCAGTCAGTAGCCTCAAACCCTCATGATCGCTCCTGCTTAGTAAGCCTACGGTGCCAGGTAAAGAACCAAGCTAGGGCAATAATGACGACGACGATGGCTGCAGGCCAAGCGATGCCCTGGTTTAGTGCCAGGACTTGGGGTGAAACCAGCAGAAAAACAGAACAAACGGCGGTCATCACCACGGCTGGGATGAGCGTGATAATGTAAGGTTTGCCCTTGCGGGCGAGGTAAACGGTAAGGGCCCACAGGGTGAACACACTCAACGTCTGGTTACTCCAACCAAAGTACTGCCACAACACATTGAATCCGTCGGGGTTGCTAATCTGCCACATCAGCAAGGCAAAAGTAACAGCAAATACTGGCACGCATATCATCAGGCGGTTACGCACGTTCTTCTGATCAAAGTGCAACGCCTCAGCAAGAATGAGTCGGGCACTGCGCAAGGCAGTGTCGCCACTGGTAATAGGCGCAGCCACAACACCCAACATAGCCAGGATGCCACCTAAGATGCCCAGCCAACCCGTACACACAAGTTTGACTACCGCGGGTGCACTGAAGTACTGAATGAGCGTCTTGCCCTCGGGTGTAGCAATCTGTGACACGAATGCTTCGACCTGATCGGCCGGCACAACCTCACGCCAACCACCATAGTAGAAGAAGTAGCTCGACACGCTGGCCCAGATGAGCGCGACAAAGCCCTCGGTAATCATTGAGCCATAAAAAATCTTGCGCCCCAGACGCTCACTCTTGAGACAACGCGCCATCATGGGCGACTGGGTGGCATGGAAACCGCTGATAGCACCGCACGCGATGGTAATGAACAAGCAAGGGAAGATGGGATTCTTCTGCAGGAACGCGACGATGCCCAACGCATCCTTGCCACCTACCTGCTGCGACTCTTGCCATGGAGTCATGTTGCCCAAATCCCACAGCTCGGGCAGATGAGGCATCTTGAACAGCATCACCCCTAGCAAAGCAACTGCCATGAACAGTAATGACACAGCAAACACAGGATACACCTTGCCGATAATCTTGTCAATGGGCATCAACGCAGCCACCAGATAGTAGATAAAGATTATAACGATCCACATCACTTGGCTTCCTGCAATACCCTCGAGGATAATGGCGGGGCTGTAGACAAACACTGCGCCCACCATGAGCATAAGCATCACAGTGAAAGCCAGCATCACCCTGCGAGCAACAGTGCCCAAATTGTCACCGATGAGCGTGGGCAGGTTTGCGCCGTCGTGACGCATCGAATACATGCCGCTCAGATAGTCGTGTACCGCTCCAGCAAAAATGCAGCCAATCACAATCCACAGGAATGCCGCTGGACCAAACCACATACCCATGATGGCACCAAAGATGGGTCCTGTCCCGGCGATGTTCAGGAACTGAATCATAAACACCTTCCAAGTGGGCATAGCAACATAGTCAACGCCGTCGGCAAGACGCGTGGCGGGTGTCTCACGGTCATCGGGAGAAACAATACGCTCGATGATGGCACCGTAGATAAAGTAACCAATCACAAGGGCTACAATACTGATGAGGAACGAAATCATTTATTAAGTCTATGATATTTTTTACGAAACAATCTAGAATATCTAGCGACTCTGCTGACTCTAGCAGAGAATGTGCAAAAATACGATATTTTTTCGACACAAGCCTGAAAATATCAAGATTTCTTCGTAACTTTGCACAACTAACCATCGCCACATTGCCATTTTGCTATGCACACTGATTGTGCATCTTGCATTGTGCTTTGTGCATTGAAAACAATGAGTAACTATATCGTATCGGCGCGGAAATATCGCCCTGCCAGCTTTGCCACGGTGGTGGGACAGCAGACACTGACCCACACCCTCAAGACCGCCATTGCCAGTGGCCGCCTGGCTCATGCCTATCTGTTCTGCGGTCCACGAGGTGTGGGCAAGACCACCTGCGCACGCATCTTTGCCAAGACCATCAACTGCGAGCACCCCACCCCTGACGGCGAGGCATGTAACGAGTGTGCATCGTGCCGAGCATTCAA
>JAEEVE010000078.1 GCA_016290765.1 Muribaculaceae bacterium | reverse complement strand
GATGTTGCCCACCGTCGAAGTAATGGTCATCGTCGCATTCTTGTAGCAACGATATTGATCGGTCAGATTCATGCAACCATTTGACACGGCAACGGTCACACCATCCTTTACCACTTGGTCAGCGCCAGGGTTGCTAGAAGTAAGCGAACCCTTGTCGACACTGGCATCAAATGTGATGGTCGTCTCGGCCATAGCCATGCTGGCGATGAACATACACATCGTGAGGAAAGTAAATAATTTCTTCATTGTTTTTGATGTTTTTATTGGGTTAATATATAATGGTTTGCAATATTGCACACTTTCCAACCGACAAAGATACGAAATAGTTCCCAATTTCAAAGATATAATTTTAAGTTTTTTTTCAAAAACCTTTCATTTTAACACTTGAACTTGGCGTTGGGGTGGCACGATAGCCGATGCCATCATAGTTTTGCTGCAAAAAACATTTTTGCTATGGAAACCACTCATTTGTTCTTTGACCTGAGCGAGCAAGAGATGCTCGCGTTGTATAAAACGATGACGCACCTGACCGAGGTGCGTCGTGACTGTGTGGTGGAGCGTGATGACGGCATTGACCTTGACGGATGGCTCACGCTGCGCTTGCAGCAGTGGTATGCCGAGTTGCTTACCACCGCGCCTGTGGAGTGGCTCCCCGTGGAGGACGTGCGCGCCGACGTGACAATGAGCGTCGACACATGCGGTGTGGTGACGGCAACAGTGCCGCCCCAGTGCGTGCGACCAGTGGAATGGCGGCTTGAGGGGTGGAACACGAGCGTTACCTGTTTCATAAGCCCGCAAGATCCGCTGGTGAGGCTGCAGTTAAACCCATGGACACGTGGCAACGCCTGCCACCCGGCAGCTACCGACCATGGCGACCACCTGGTGCTCTACAGCGTGCCGCCCGAAAGTGTTCCTGTGCTTGCAATGGCGCGGTGTGTGGTTCGTCCTGCCAATGGGCGCTACCGCTTTCACCAAGCAGCGTTAGCTACTCTACCTCCTCTCTCTTAGACAAGTGCTGGGCATAGATGCGGCATGCAGATGCGACCAGCACGGGACACGGACGAGCGCGATAATACTCTGCAGTGCGCTCACTAGGTCGTGGCGGGTCAATCTGTCCGCTGCGCAATCCCAGCAGTTCGGCACAAATGAGAGAGTCATTCTCTTCCTTAAATGCGGCGGCCAGTTGTTGCACCAGGGCATAGTTTTGTGCCCGTGCCTGCTGGTCGCCGTCGGCATTTCCACACTCTAGCCCTGCGAGCATTGCCAGGCCCGACACGGCACCGCAGGTCATCCTCATACGCCCCATGCCACCACCAAACGATGCGGCCATGCGCAAGGCGGTGTCGATGTCGGCATCAGGGAACAGGTCGCTGAATGCTGCTACCACGCTTTGGGCACAGTTCAGTCCACTGAGAAAATGGTCACGCCCTTGCTGAGCGCGCTCCTCCACGTTAATGCCCTCATGAGGCATCAGATGTTCCATACTAGCCATGATTAATCTTTCTTTATTGTCAATTGGTCTTGTTGCATGCGCTGCATATACTGCTGGATGATGGCCTTGAGCAATCGCTCCATGCTCTGTTGTTGGGCAGGCAATGTTCCCACCAGGTTGTGCTGCATCAGGCGGTCGTCAAGGGCATAGAGGCCTGTGGCGCTCGTGCCGTCAAACTGCAGGACATAACCGCCCTGTACCAGTTGGTATGTACCGTTGAGGTAATTGACTGCCCAGGTGCCTTGTGCCGGGGTGTTGATGACATCCTTGCCAAAGGCCACAAAAGGCTTGGGATAGCCCAATAGTGCCATGAGCGTGGGCAGGATGTCGATTTGCTGTGCTACCTTGTCGACCATGTCAGGCTGGACGAGATCTCCACTGGGATCATAGATGATAATGGGTGAGCAGAACACTCCCAGGTCGGTCTTGTACTCTTCATGGTCACTCATATTGGTGTGGTCGCTGGTGAGCACGAAAACAGTATTCTTGAACCAGGGCTGGTGGCTAGCAGCCTCGAAGAATCGCCCGAGTGCCATGTCGGTATAACGTATGCACTTGTGAATGGGAAGTGGGCCCTCGGGGAAGGTCGACTCATACTGCTTGGGGATGACAAATGGATGGTGAGACGATGCAGTAAAGACTGCCGTCATAAACGGCTCGTGCATCTCGCTCATCTTTTGGCAATAGAACTGCAAGAAGGGCTCGTCCCAGATGGCCCAAGTGCCGTCGAAATCCTTGTCGCCTCCAAAGCGCTTGTCTTGATTAAACTCGGTGCGTCCATAATAGGCCTGGAAACCGGTGCTTCGGGCAAATGCCTGGAATCCCATGCTATTGTTTTGGGCCCCATGGAAGAAGGCGGTCTCATACCCCTCGTCACCAAGTAGCCCAGCGATGCCACTCACATGGTTCATTGATGCTGGTGTGAGGAAGAAAGGCTCAACAAACATCGGGATACTTGAGAGGATTGATGGCATGCCGTCAATGCTCTTGCGGCCATTGCAATAACTGTAGGTGAATCTCAAACTCTTCCGAGCGAGCGAGTCCATGCAAGGCGTATAGCCCTTATATGTTCCATCCTCTAGGTCCTTGTTGAGTTCGCCGATGTATTCCCGCCCGAAACTTTCGACGATGAGAATGACGACATTCTTCTTGACGAAGGGCACAGAGTCGGCTGGCATGTGCACAGGTGTGTAAACCGCTTCCAATGCCTGCTGGTCGTTGTAGTAGTCGGGCACGCGGAAAACGTCCTTACCGATGGTGCGAATGAGTGAGAATGGTGTGTTCAGTACCAGAGCAGCATCCATCGGGCGATTGACCCATTGCTTGGCATTACTCACGGCGATGGGGCGGACAGCTGTGGTAAAGCCGCCTCGAATGCCTGCCACGCCAAGCCATACCGACAAAAGCAGCACCGCGAGCATCAGTAGGTCATATTGCCACCACGACAAGCGGCGGTGATTCAGCCTGGGCTGGCGGTAGAGCCACCACAAGGCACCAATCAGTGCCACAGCCAGCAACACCAGATACCAATGGTGCCACACTTCGCCCAAGATGATGCCAGCCAGATTGCTCTCGCCAGCAAACTCTCGCATGACGGTCGAGGTTGTGCGACGCAGTGTAAAGGGGAAATAGACGGCATCGGCTAGGTTGACAATCAATGCCACGCTGTTGATCACGACAAAGAGCCACCGCAGCACACGGTGGTAGGCTGGGCGCTCCTTGAAATGCAAAGGGAACAGCATCAGCACCACCCACAGGAGGTTGGTGTAGGCGATGGCGGCGGTGTCAAACTGCAGCGAGCCCAAAACAAGGTTGCTCAGGTTGCCTTGCAGAGCCGGTGACAGCAGCGACCAGTTCAACCCCAGGTAGACCAAGCGCGCCACCGCATAGATGACGTAGACGATTAGCAGGTTGACAATCACTGCCCACACGGGAGCAAATATCGATGTAGAGATTCTTTTCATTGTGGTTATCACTGGATGGTCTAGATTTCCTAGAGCATCTAGAGGGTCTTTCTAGTTTCCATTGTTTACTCTCTTGACGACGCGGCCGTCTTTGACCTCATAGTCGCGGTTGAACTCCTCGCGGGTGCGTTTCCAGCGGTTGTGGCTCCACAGCCAGTACTGTGGGTCACGACGGATGGTGGCCTCGAGGCGACGGAAGTATTCGTCGGTGATGCCAAACTCGGGCAGTGAGTTAGGGTCACGAGTGATGACCTGCACGTCGGCCTCGTAGTAACCGCGTCGCACACGCCGTGCATCAATGTATACCACTGCCTGGTTGAGCTTGCGGGCAATGCGCTCCAGGCCCGTAAACACAGGGGTGTCTTGATTCATAAAGTTGAGCCAATGGTGGATGTTCCACCACAAGGGCACCTGGTCGCTGACATATGCCAAGATGGTGGTCTGACCTTCCTTGCGATGGCCCAGCAACCACCGCAGGGTTTCTTGCATGGCGACGGTCTGTGAGCCCATGCGGTTGCGCACGGCGCGCATCACCCGGTTCACAACGGGGTTTTCCAACTCGTGAACAATCTGTCCGCAAGCCTTATCAACGCCCTCCAGCCAGATGGGATAGCAGGTCATCCACTCCCAGTTGCAGTAGTGTCCCAGCATCAGTGCAACGTCCTGTCCGTCGCGCAGAATCTCGCGCACCTGTTCTGCGCCATGAAACACCATGCGGCGCTTGATGTTGGCAGGGCGCATAGTGGCATACTTGACAATCTCGGCGATAAAGTCGCAGAAGTAGTGATAGAACTGGCGTCTGAGTCTTCTACGCTCGGCATCGGTTAGTTCAGGGAAGGCATGAGCTAGGTTCTTGTCGATGACTTTGTGGCGATAACGCAGCACGTGCGCCACCAGCACATACAGCACATCGGCAAACACATAATGGAGCCACATGGGCAATAGCGACACCAGCCACCACAACCCGAATAGCAGCCAATAGAGTATGGAGTTCAACGCCGTTTTCAATTTCATGGCTGCAAAGTTAGGGAAATAAATTAAGAATTATTCTTAGTTGAAAGAAAAGAATTACTTTTGCAGCGAAAAAACTGAACGAAGATGAAGAAAATTGTTTTTACCCTCTTGCTCATCACTGCCACTGTTGCCGTAATGGCGCAGGACAGTATTGCTACATTCCACCCCGACTCAATCTTCACGCTTACCGAAGAAGACATGGAGCAGGAGCGACTCGAGGCCAACAAGGTGGTTGCTGGCACCTGGCAGTATGACAAACCCAGCGTGCAGGCGCAGGGAACAAGTGTGCTAGGCAAGCTGGGCAAACCTCTTGCCAAGAGCAAGCTGTCTAGCAAGCTCAATAAAGCTTACAAAAAACTTCAGATTAAGAAACGGTGGACGTCATTGCGACTCGACAAGGACGGCACTTGGGTGATGACCATCGCCGGCAAGGACATCAAAGGGAAGTATAGCTACAGCCCCAGCAAGGGTAGCATCACCTTAAAGTGGCACTTGGTGTCAATCTCGGCCGATGTAATGCGCGACGGCAAACACCTGAATCTGCTATTCGACACCGACCGCCTGCTCACACTGATGCGACTGATAAGCGGGCTGAGTTCCAACGACACACTGAAGGCGCTGGCCTTCCTCAGCGAGAACTTCAACGACGTCAAAGTGGGCTTCCAGCTCAAACAAAAGTGATCACGATTCTTATCAGGAATTACGAGAATGAAGAATTTCTCTTTTCGCGTGACGAGCGGTTGATTAGAGATCGAGGATAAGGTTAGCAAGTGTTTGTCCCACGGCGCACAAGGTGGCGGGGTCAATCTGGTCGAGGGTGTCGTGGGTGGTGTGCCAGCCATCGAAAAAGCCCGTGTCGCTGTCGGGACGCATGTCGATGATGTCGATGCAGGGTATACTGGCGATGCGGTTGACCATCACATGGTCGTCGGTGATGGCTCCGCCATGCTGATTGACAAATAGGTTGCCATAGCCTGCCTTGGCTGCAGTGTCCCACACCAGCGAGACCACGCCTTGAGCGTACTGCAACGAGAAGTATTCCTGAGCAAAACGTGCGCCACGGGCTCCCACCATGTCAAGCAAGATGCCATAGTTGGCTTGATAACCAGCCACATGCGGGTTACTGGCCCAATACTGTGTGCCCAGCGCCCAAGAATCCTCGTCACCATCGGTTCCCCAGTCCTCGGCATCGACCATCAGCAGGTCCACACCCACATCGGGTCGCGTCTGCGAAAGGTTGCGGGCCAGCTCGAGCATCACTGCCACACCGCTGGCGGCATCGTTGGCGCCCATCACAGGCTGCTTGTGGTTTGCCTCGTCGGGGTCGTTGTCGGCCCAAGGACGGCAGTCCCAGTGCGCCAACAGCAGGATGCGATTGGTAGCAGTGGGGTTGAATGAGCCCACAATATTCTTAATGTTAAGGGTCTTGCCATCAAAAGTGGTAACCTGTGCGGGCTGTACGATGGTGGTGTCGCACCACTGCTGCAGTTGTGCGGTGAGCCACTGTGCGCACTTTTCATGGGCGGGTGTGCCAGGCACACGTGGACCCATGTCGCACTGCTGTTTCACATATTGGTATGCGCTGTCGGCATTGAACTCGACAGTCTTGGCCTGTTTGGCTTCAGTAGTAGAGGTTGTTGTGGTGCTGTTGCCACTGCCGCAAGCAGTGAAGGCCATCACCATGCCCATGATTGCAAGAAAAATCTTCATCTCTAGTCAAAATCAAATCACCACAAAGTCCACACCGACGATGCCGTTGACGGTACCCTTAAGTTCGTGGTTCATCCAGATGCGCGTGCAATAGGTGTTGGTCATACGATTTCGTTCAACAGTCATCACATAGACGTCCGCGCCATATACCAACACACTCTGCGCCTTTGCATCGACATTGCCATCAGCCTGCCAGTAGGTCTTTACATCATCGTCATCATCAGTAGATGAAATCCAAACAGTGGCGCGCCGGTCTACGCCATCTGTGCGATAGCCCACGACATAGGTCTTCTGTCCTAAATGGGCCACGTCCAACCCTTGACCCGAACGATAGACGTTATTGTTCTTCTCTTGATCGGTAAAGTTCAATGGTAATGTTAACAATGTGCCATTTCTCCAAAGGCAAGGCGAAGTGATTTCTATTCCGTTAACAGTGGCAATCTTGTATCCTGAGATATAGTGTGTAATGCCTTGACTATTAGCCCTCAGGTCGATTGATGTGGCATGCGCCGAAGTGCCACCTTTATCTAGATCTGTTACACCGCTTTTGGTCCATAGCTTGGGAACTTGCACTTCATTACCTACAGCATAGAAGTTCTCTCCATTGGCTGCTAGCGCTACTGGCACACCAATATCAAGTGTCTCGTTAATTCTGGAACCGTTACGATAGATGGCGGCTTTTGTATCTACTGCAAGAAAATAAATGTTGTCAAAACTCCGTGCAATGTCATAGGTATTGCCCGACACATTTTGTTTCACGGCTTCGCCATTCACCCAATAGGTTAATCCCATATCAGATGAGTTGCCGGCTACATAGTAGTCCTCGCCATGCATGGTCATGTTGGCAATCTTGGTGCAGCCTGGCAGTGAGGCATAGACGCTGCCGTCCTTCATGTTATAGACTTTGCCGTTTTCGGCACCAATGAGGATGGTACGGTCGGCTTCGGACTTGACTTGTATGGCTGTGCCGCCACTCGGGGTGGGCTCGTCATTGTTGCATGCAACCAGCATCCCGGCCAGCAGCAACATGGTTATCGTCTTGAATTTCATATCAAAAGAATTGATGCATTGTGCATTATGCATTGTGCATTGATTATAGGGTTCCCTGCTCCACGCGCACGCAGATGCGTTCAATCATCGCATCGTTCTTGTCCTTGTTAGGGTGGTAGCCTTGCTTGAGGCTCACACCGAAGAATCGGCCGAAGGTCTGCCAGAACCCTGCGCGGAACGTGCCCAAGAATGCTTTGATGATGTGGTAGCTGTCCTGGTTGGTCTCACGGTTGATGAGTTTGATCAGCATCTTGCCCTGGTTCTTGGTGAGCTTCTTCATCTGAGGCTTGTACTGTTTAAAGAGCTGCTTTTCAAACTCGGCCATGTAGGCCTGTTTCTCCTTTTGGGTCTTGTAGGTGCCCATGTACTCATAGGTCTCGAGCAGGGTCGAACTGATGAGCTTGGCATAGGGCAGGGTCTTCTTGATGTCGCGGACGGTCTTCCAATAGAATTCTTCATCCTTCTTGTTGCGGAAACGCTCGCGCGGATAGACGCGGATGGGGTTGAACACCAGCATCATCAGCGTGTCACCACTCTCGGGCTCGATAAAGTGGTAGTAGCCAGCGAATACCTTCTGCAGGGCAGAGGGCACCTCCATATCATCGATGGCATCCTGTGCATGGACGCACAAGCACGTCACCATCAATGTCATCACTATGAGCACAAACCGTTTCACGCCGCAAAATTACTACTAAAATTGTAAATTGAGGGATAAGGATAGAGAATTTAACTTTTATGTGCAATATTTGTGCCAATTAGGGCTCAATAGCACTCAGCAAACCACTATACGCCACGCTGATACCCAGTTGCATGCCCTTAACGCTGGGCACAACGCTCTTGTGACTGATGTGTGTTACCCAGGGGGTGATGCGCAGTGATGACCGCAACCGTTGCTGCGGCCCCATCAGGTCGGTATAGGCATCATGCAGACGGATGTCCACATCGACCGAGGCAATCCAGCTGAGTCGTCCCTGTGTGGTTTTGTGGTTATCAGTTACTTGAAACACGTCGTTGCCTTGCTCGTTCTGGCTCCATTTGATGTCGTTGAGTTTCCAGCTATAGTGGCTGTAATACAGTCCGGCACATGGAGTGAGACTCACCGCCCCCAGGCGTGCTACAGTATAACCCACCTGCAACGAGGTGCCAATGTGTGAGGCATTGGCAACGGCGTTAAGTTGGGCGTCACGGCCCTGGTCATCGAGCACGGCATACATGTTGCGGTTTTTGAACGATGGCTGGCAATAGGTCACATCTGCCTTCAGGCGCAGGCGGTCGCAGTCGGCGGTAAGTCCACCGGTAAACCCAATTGCGCCCTTGAAGTTGTCGCTGAGCGTGCCCGTGGTCATGTGTCCTGCCACACCAGCCTGCAGGCCATAGCTCCAACGGCTGGTCTGAGCCGATGCAAGCACAGCCAGTGCCAGCACCAGGATGGTTGTGATAGTTACTCTCATTGTCATTGTTTTTTGCTAGATGCGCTAGATGTTCTAGATTATCTTTTGCTTCTAGTCTATTTAACGGCAAACAAGCCCACAGATTGTGTGGCCGCATGGCCGCACAATGCTGTGGACTTGGTTTCTTTCAAGGAATACAGCAGTCAGTAGGTCGAGCTAACGATAAACTTTTAACTCTTAACTCTAAACTATTAACTACTTGAAGAAGCGGTTGTACAATCCCTGGAAGCCCTGTCCGTGACGAGCCTCGTCGCGGGCCATCTCGTGCACAGTGTCGTGGATAGCATCAAGGTTCTGGGCCTTGGCCAGCTTGGCAATGCGGAACTTGTCCTCGCAGGCACCAGCCTCGGCATTCATACGCTTCTCCAGGTTGGTCTTGGTGTCCCAAACCACCTCGCCCAGCAGCTCGGCGAACTTAGCAGCATGCTCGGCTTCCTCCCAAGCGTAACGCTTGAAGGCGTCGGCCACCTCGGGATAGCCCTCGCGGTCGGCCTGACGAGACATAGCCAGATACATACCCACCTCGGTGCACTCGCCCATGAAGTGGTCCTTCAGACCCTGCAGAATCTCGGGGTCGACACCCTTGGCTACACCCAGCTCGTGAGTGGCGACAAACTTCAAGCCCTCATCCTCGTTGAGCTCTTTGAACTTCTCGGCGGGAACCTTACATTGCGGACATCTCTCGGGAGGCGTGTCACCCTCGTGGACATAACCACAAACGGTGCAAATCCATTTCTTTGCCATAAAAAAATGTTGTTAAAAAGTTTAGTTATTAGTTTGAAAAATTCTTTTGGGCAAAAGTATATCAATTTGCTCAATCTACCAAATGCCACAACAATTTTTCACAAAAATCTTTTCAGATTGTCCGAAAAGCCGTATCTTTGCCGATGATGAAACGTATAGCGATATTGGCTTCAGGTAGTGGCACCAATGCCGAGAATTTAGTGCGCTACTTTGCCGGTCACCCCAGCATCGAGGTGGCCACTGTGATTTGCAACCGCCGTCAGGCGGGAGTCTATGAACGCCTGCGCCCGCTAGGCATCGAGGTGGAATACTTTGGCAAGGAGCATTGGCTTGACCCCACGCAGGTTACTCAGCACCTCAAGGACCTTCACATCGACCTGGTGGTGCTGTCGGGATTTCTCGCGGTGATTCGCGAGCCCATGCTCACCGCGTTCTGCGACCGCATTGTCAATATCCATCCCTCGCTGCTGCCACGCCACGGTGGACCGGGAATGTATGGTCACCACGTGCATGAAGAGGTGCTTGCCGATGGCGACACCCACAGTGGCATCACCATTCACCTAGTTAACGAGAAGGTAGACGGCGGACGCATCCTGGCACAGTTCACCTGTCCCGTCCTGCCCGACGACACCCCCGACACCCTCGCCGCTCGCATCCACCCCCTCGAGTACGCCCACTTCCCCCCCACGATTGAGCAATATCTGTTGGCTCCCTCACTTTCCCCACTCGCCTAGAGTACTATTGCCTTAACGGGCATCTGATATATGCCCCCCTAAAACAGAGTCCGCAGTGCCTCACGGCACGCGGACTCTCTTCAATTGATGATTAAAAACTATTACTTATTCATTTTGCTACTAGTCATTCGTTTTAACCATTCCCATCACCCCTCCCTCTTGCAAGGGAGGGAGTTAGGGTAAAGTCATTGTGCATTGTGCATTATGAATTATGCATTAGCGAATGACCTTCTTGGTCGTGGTCGAACCGTCGCTGTAGCGCGTCACCACCATGTTGATACCTTGCCACGGCGTGCTAGACACCTGGCCAACGGTGTTCACATAGCTTACACTCACCACCTCGCGGTTCACATCCATCTTCACAGCACCAATGCCAGTGATGATGCTTCCTGATTTCAACTCGAACGTCTCAGAACCCTCAGCGATGTAGTAGTCAAAGT
>JAEEVE010000077.1 GCA_016290765.1 Muribaculaceae bacterium | reverse complement strand
AATTAGTGCAAGCCGAGCGAAAAACAAAATGAAAAACGAAGTTTTTCATTTTGCTTATCCGAGGCACCGCCTAATTTATCCAACATTAGTGCAAGCCGAGCGAAAAGCCAAATTTATTTGAGCTTATCCGAGGGGCAGCCCAATTTATCCAACACTCCACGCAGAGAAAAAACACCAGGCGATCATTCTGCCTGATCAATTATGAATTAACAAAGTATTATACCTGATGGCGCAATTACTGATTGTTCAGTAATTGTCGATGTGTTTTGGTTCTTGCGACATAATGCTCATGATACCAATCCTTGAATTCATCTGCATTGGCAGGAGAATAACTCCAGTGGTCTAGTCTACTCCAAAGAATGGCCTTTATACCAATAGGGGTGCCGTCTTCTTCATAAGGTAAAATGGATGGCAAATCGTACTGCTTTGTATAATAGCCTATCCATTTCTGAATGCTGGGGTTGTTCTCTAGCATCCATCTTACCCATGTCTCCTCATATCCCCACATAAGGCTATCAACTCCTTCGGGGGGCTCTTGCTCGCCATTATAGTAGCGGCAGTCCAATATTAGCTCTTCTCTTGTCATAACGGCTGCAAAGATACATTTTTTTTGCCAAACTACCTACCGCTTGTCCCCATTTTGTATTTCGGCAATAGTCGGGTTTTGATGATGAGGAGCAACGTGACAAAACTTACAATAGGTGGACATTTCCGTAACAAAAGCCCGAAAAACATGCGATAGTAAAGTAAAATTCACTACCTTTGCACCCAATCAGAACGATAAATCTGAACTTATATGGTTAGGTATCACTGATTGGCACAGACTATGAGGAGGCGATAAGAGCGCTAATGGTTTATGATGTAAAACTTGACTCTAATGAAAACAGAGATTGATCCTAAGACCACCGAGCGGGCACAATCCTTTGAGATATGGAAAAATGCTCCCATGCCCAAGGTCACGTTAGTAAAGACTTTCAATGTGGGACGAGTGCTGAGGTTGAGCCAACGAAAAGGTTTGAAGCTGAACATGCTCATGTGTTGGTGCATCGCTCGAGCAGCCAAAGATATCAAGGAGTTCTACATGCTGCCCATGGGAGAACGCTACTTGAAGTATGACCGATTGGCTGTGAACGTGGTGGTGCCTGTCAAGAATGGAGGTGTCACACTCTGCGACATCCCGTTCTCCGACGACCTCAAGCAGTTCAATGATGATTATTTGCGACTCACTCAGAAGGTCCATGAAACAGGTGAGCCTCACAATTTGAGCGACGATTGCATGGTTATCAGCACATCGGCTTTGCCTGACTGTGAGATTGACACGGTGGTGAGCATCTACGCTGAGGTCTTTAATACACCATTTCTCGCTTGGGGCAAATGCCGGCGTCGGCTCTTCAAGACTGTGCTCCCCATTTCGTTCCAGTTCCATCATGCGCAGATGGACGGTTTAGAAGCAGCCCATTTCCTCAACGCCTTACAAGCTGAATTTAAAAAAGTGAGCATCTAAAAGACAGCACCTAGCCATTTCCGCTGGCTATGGACTATGCGCAGCGGACAAACACAATCGGCAGTCTGAGGCAGACCGATGTGAGCCGCACGATGACTGCTCCCGCAGTACTGGCGCAGTCTCAGGCCCCGACAGTCATTGTTCAAGAGAACAAAGCCCTGCGTGAGACCCTCGCTCGCTTGAATGAAAGGCTCAACGAACCTTTCGTCACCGTGAACACCGTGACCGGCGATCTCGGCATCAAGCAAGCCCAAGACGATTACCAAAGGCTGATGAACAACAAAAGTCCGAAAAACAAGCGAAAATGAGGAAAATCGCGACAAAACTTAATTTTTAAGTTAATTTATTTGGTACTTTGAATTCTTTGGTTTACCTTTGCGGCGAGATAACTTAAAAGTTAAGAATGAGACAGCATTATTACATAGATTTGGTTGAAGAATATTCCAATGTGAATTTCTACAGCATTCATCTAGAAGGTGAGGAACTCTCTGAATTAGAGCGATTTTTCGAGAAATTTCCGATTGGTAGTGAATATGACGAGGATATCGATGTCGTCATATCTTGGCTTGACAATATAGCCGAGCGAGGTGCGTTGGAACGCTATTTCCGTCCCGAAGGTCGCTATGGCGACGGCGTGGGCGTGATACCGATTGACATTGGTAACAAAGTGCGGCTATATTGCCTGCGATTGTCAGATAAAATTTTGGTCTTTGGCAACGGTGGAGTAAAAGATGCGCCTACATGGGAAGAAAGTGAGCAACTTGCACCATACGTCAAACTATTGATTGATACAAGCCGCTTTATCTCATCAAGGATTAAAGACGGCACATTAGTTTTGGTTGATAAAGAAATTGTAGGAAACTTAAACTTTAGCAGAGATGAAACGGAGTAAGATAATAGAAGAACGTCGCCGTCACGTAAATCCCGAAGTGAGGGAACGCGTAAGCCTTTCATTTCAGATTGTTGACCGCATTCATCAGATTCTTGTGGAGCGTAACCTGCGGCAAAAAGATCTCGCGCTCATGCTTGGCAAGAGCGAGGCAGAGATAAGTAAATGGATGCGTGGGACTCACAATTTCACGATTGACACGGTTGTTGCTATCGAAGAAGCATTGCAAGCTCCTGTGCTTCAAGTGTACCACGAAATTGCAACTGCGTGAAACGATCTCCACGTCTTTTAAGTGCCAAAGCAGTTGAGTTACCTTTGGCAATATTGACAAAAGTATAATAAGTGAACATTTGTCATCGAGACTAGTAATCTCGGCATCAAGCAAGTGCAGGATGATTACCAGCGACTGATGAACAACAATTTACCGAAAAAAAGAGAAAGCAGAAATAAAACACTATCTTTGCAGCATCAATTTAAACTACTATGAAAAGAGTATTATCATATGTTATTGCTTTAATTTCTTGCTTATCGATGCATTCGCAAGAAGCAATTGATTATCTTAATGTGGGTAAGACAATCAAGTTTGAAAAGCAGAGATTCCAATTAGCATGGAGTGCCCATCCTGCAGACTATTATTATATTCAAGAATGGTTGCCAAATGATGAAACATTTGAGAATTACAATCGGATGTTTACAGTAACTATTCATTTCTCGGAAGAATTGACTCCTTTTATTGCTGTGCAGAATAAAGCAGCAGAGCTTGATGAAAGGAAAAAAAATGATAAAGTTTGCAACTATAATGTTTTTGAGAATGGCAATGAATATGTTATTGATTTCATTGTTGGTGATGCAAGCGACGGACTGCTAAACTTAGTAGAACATGATGTTCATCACTATAAACAAGTAGTAATTAATGGTAAAAAAGCATTGCAGCTTAATTTCATAAGTGAAAGAAGTTATGGCGATGACATCATACCATTTCTTCAAGCGTTGAAAGATAGACGTGAAAGCATAATAGGCAGTTTAACAAAGATGAAGGTTAAATGTAAAATCAAGTAATACCGTATTCTTTATAGCCACAAGCGGTTGATATACCTTTGCGTATCTCAACCGCTTAACTTATGGCTATATCACTACAAATCGACGGCAAGGAAGCCGCATTGAAGAAAGGCTCGTCAATAGAGTATGTCTCCGAGAATCGGGCGTTCACCGACGCTGATGATTACTCGCTCGAGATTGAATGAGCCGTTTGTCACCATCAACACGGTCACTGGTGACATGGGCATCAAGCAAGCGCAGGATGACTACCAAAGGCTGATGAATAACAAATCTCCAAAAAATAAACGAAAGTAGCGAAAAATATATTACTTTTGCAGGGTTCTAGTTTTTATTCACCTTTTTAAAAATTTAATTATGTTAAAACATCTACTACTTTTCGTGGCTATCATTGCCACAGCAGCAACATCGATGACTGCTGCTCCCAGCCGTGTCATCACTGAGCAGCCCGAGGGCGAGGCTGTGCTATACTCTCGTACGGGCCAGGCTTTGTTCAGCCTGTCAGAAACTTACATTGGCGAACAGAACGACTTGGTCAAGATTGTCTATGATGCCGATGGCGAGACTGTCTACTTCCAGAACATCCTCTATCGTATAGATCAGTACTTTGAGGAGTCGTGGGCTGTGGGCAAGTTGAGTGCCGATGGTACCAAGATTACTGTCGATCTAGATCAGTCTGTGGGCTATGATGACTACAGCGAGCAGAACGTTGTACTGACTTTTGCTTCGACTAGCCTCGATGAAAACCAGCAAGTCAGGTTCACCAGCGATGCAACGGTGACTCAGGCCACTTTCACAGTCAATCCCGCTACAGGTGTCATTACCATTGATGGCACTCAGGGCGACATGTATCAGGGCACTGGCTACGAGGGCTGGGTGGCAACTGGTCTGGCATGCATCTTCACTGACGGAGAGTGGGCTGGATTCATGAGTTGGGGCACCACGCTCACCCCGATGACCGAGGCAGTTCCTGCAGTTCCTGCTGCTCCCTACGAGTTGACATGGGAGAACGGCAGTGAGTGGGAGAATGCAAGTTTCCACTTCCATGTCAATCCCTATGATGTCAATGGCAACCGTCTCTACGAGGAGAATTTCAGTTACAGCATCTACTTGGACGACGACCAGTTGTTCACATTCACTACTGCTGAGTATGGCACTGAAGACATCTTTGCCGATGGCGACCTGACCGAGATTCCGTTAGATTATAGCGACTATATCCACTTCATCAGTTGGGATGGCACGCGTGTGTACTTTGCCAAGGGAAACTTGGGCGACGACCGTCTGTTTAACCGTCGCATTGGTGTGCAGACCATCTATACCGTTGATGGCGTGAGCAATAAGTCGGAAATCGTCTA
This sequence comes from Muribaculaceae bacterium, assembly GCA_016290765.1. Lineage (GTDB taxonomy): Bacteria > Bacteroidota > Bacteroidia > Bacteroidales > Muribaculaceae > Sodaliphilus. The sequence continues at coordinate 5,812 of JAEEVE010000077.1, read as the reverse complement.
TGTGTCGGTGCTTGCAGTGAATGGTGTCGTGGTTGATATGTCTGGCAAGCCTCTTCCTGATGTGACTGTCTGCATCGCCTCTAAGCCTTCGCAGAATCCTGCAGGACAGCGCGAGGCCACTGTCATGCCCATCTACCTGACCACCAACGAGAATGGTGAGTTTGCAACCGAGATTAATGCCAATCTGGACTATAAGGTTGATTATATGGTCAATTGGGAAACATTGCGTACCGACGACTTGACCGTGGGCGAGGATGATGTTGACATGGGCGTGATTGTGCTGCCCATCGGCTCGTCGGCCATCAATGATGTCAAAGATGGCGTTCAGGATAATAATATCTACTACGACCTCATGGGTCGCAAGTATGATGGCGCTAATCTGCCTGCCGGCATCTATATCCACAACGGCAAGAAGGTGCTGAAGTAAAGTAATCTAATCTATCGCTCCAACCGAGCGCAATGATAAGTTGGGACATAGACCCTCGAGGGTTTATGTCCTTTTGTTTCTGCGGTATTGAGGCATATAACTACCAAATGTTGAGATTTGTGGGCAGAATTGGTGTTAAAAATCGTGTGAAACTTTTTGATGACTTAATAAACGAAATAAGAGATCTGTTAGGTGTTGAGGAATCTGACTATGAAACTAACCATATAAGAAAGTAAAACATTTTCGTCTTTTCACAGCATGCGCGGTTGAGTTACCTTTGCGTATCTCAACCGCTTAACTTATGGCTGTATCACTACAAATCGACGGCAAGCAAGCAGCCTTGAAGAAAGGCTCGTCAATTGAGTATGTCTCCGAGAACCGTGCCTTTACCGACGCGTATTGTTTTAGACAACGTTTTATCATGAGGAAGTGCTGTCACGGTATTCTTTTGCGGTCATGCCCGTGGCTCGTTTGAAGTAGCGGTAGAACGATGTGGGTTCAGAGAAGCCTAGCAGATAGGAGATTTCCTGCAGCGTCTGTGTGGCATGTGTCTCAATCAGACGCTTGGCCTGCGCTGCTACATATTGCTCTATCCACTTGGCTGGCGAGAGACCATCGGTAGTGGTAAGGATGACTTTGCTGAGATACTTAGGCGTGAGATTCAGCAAGTTGGCATAGAGTTTCACCTCTCGCGACTCCCGATAGTTGTTTACCACCAGGTCACAAAACCGATTGAAGATCTCTACATGGCGCTTGGCAGTCCAGTGCTTGTCTTGTTCGCGCCGGTAAAAATTGAGAAACTCATAGCCCACAGCCAACTGCGCCAGCAGGGTCTGATAGCGGTGTGGCATCTCCTCGTCGGTGTGGTTGGCGATGATGATCAGCTGGTCTACAATGGCCAGCAGGTGCGCTGCTTGCTCATCGGTGAGCGAGCAATGTGGGGCATGGTTGAATTTCTCGTAGTCATGGCTGAACGTGTGGAAACGCAGGTCATCGAACATCTTCGGTGAGATGAAAAACACGGCGTAGGAGAAGTCGTCGGAACAATCGATGGGGTGCATAATATGGCCAGGCATGATGAAGGCCAAGTCGTTTTTGTGATGTGCAATCACTCGCATGTCGTACATAGCACGTGCGCTGCCACTTAGACACAGTGTAATAGTGATATGTGGGAAGACGAAGTCTTCGTCGATGTTGAAGAAGCGGAATGCCTTGCGCACAAACAGGATGCCGTTTTGCTCGACGTCTTTGATCAACTGCTCTTTAGAGTTTGCTATAAGATAGGGTGTAGACATGTGTAGGAGTACTTTTGACTGCAAAATTAGCATTATTTTGCTGGATACCCAAGGAAAAAGGCGACTTTTTGCCATAAAAAAAGTCCGAATTGTCAGTGACTGGTTGTTAAAAAAGCCGTTATTTTGCATTTTAATTTCATTTTTGATTAAAAGTACTCAAACAATCTTAACAAAATCACAAAATGATGAAAATCAAATTACTCTTTTGCATCATGCTCCTCCTGGCAGGAGTGAGTTTGAATGCCCAGTCTGTAGCTTCAGAGCAAATGGACGAGCGGTTCAACGACGGGACCACGATGCCATTCGGCTGGTTTGGCGAAGGCTGGAAAGTTGACGATGGCGTGGCAAAGTCTGAAGCCATCAAAGAATCCAACAATGGTATGCCAGGCATGGGTGGAAGCCAAGGAACTGGAACAGGCACGGGCGGAAACCAAGGATACGGCATGAACATGTTTGGAGGCGACCACATCAGGACCTATTTGCTTACCCCTCCTGTGGAGGTGCAGAATGGCGAGAAACTGGTGTTCAAAGCCCGAAAACCAGCCAAGGAAGGTGGATTTAGTTTTGACCTGAAGGCCATCATGGGATTCTCTGACACATCATTCGTCGTGGACCGCTCGGTATATGGCACTGACCAGTGGGTGCGCGTGGGCGATGTCACGACAGCGCTGACCGAAGACTTCCAGGAGTTCACTATCTCGGGCACACCAGTGGGTAAATACCGCTTCCGCTTGGTGTCGTATGTTGATGCCGAGGTCGACAGCGTGGCAGGCTTCCACATCGACAGCGAGGCTCCCGACCTGCTCGTGACGGTTGACAGCCTGCACACCCAATTTGTGGACTACAGCGTATGTGCCGAGGATAGCACCAAGGAGTTTATCGTCATCAATACCGGCACGGGCACGTTGGATGTCAACATCACATCCGACGCTCCAGATCTTTTCAGCGTCGACATGAGCCAAGTCAGCGTTGCAGCGGGCGACTCAGCCACGGTGAACGTCACCTTCCACCATGACGCAGGCACGATTGGCAAGAACGAGGGTCTCATCCGTTTCAGGTCTGAAAGTGATTCTCATCCACTGTTGTCCACAACCATCCGAGCAGCGGCCATCATCACCGATCCCGAGGCTTGGTTGGTTGACTTCAACGACGACCAGTTGCCCTTGGGCTGCTATGGCGAAGGCTTTGTGGTCAAGGATAGCGTAGCCACACACTATAATCCTGATGGCGGCGGCATGGCTGCTATGGCTGCCATATTTGGCGGCGGCGGAGCAAGTGACTGGTTTATGACTCCACCCCTTACCATTAGGGATGAGAACGACGCAGTTGTCTTCCAGTTGAGGAATGGTGATGGCAGTTACAAGGGCCCCATCATCGACCCGCAGGCCAATGTGACAATCGAGAAGTCGGTCTATGGTAGCAACAAGTGGGAGAGGGTTGACGCCTATCAGTTCAAGGATACACTGGCTCATGTGAAATGGGTTTCTTATCTTCCCGAAGGCAACTACCGCTTCCGCTTTGTCTCGGGCGACAGCCTTTGCATCGACAGCATCGCCGGTGGCCGTCTCTTGATGAATGCTCCCGACCTGCTGGTTCGCGAAAACGGACGTAGCGTTCAGACTGTGAACTACGGGGTAGCCCGTAACAACCAGACCAAGACCTTCCAACTCATTAATACGGGTACGGGACCTTTGCAAGTTTATGCCATGTCGAGCGATCCCACGTTCTTTAGCCTGGAGGAGCAGATGTTTAACATCGAAGCCGGCGAGTCGGCTACAATAGATGTGACATTCAATCACAATCCCGAGGCTTTGGGCGCTCATCAGGCAGCACTCGTGCTGGTGCCGCAGAATGCCGAGATAGCCACACAGATGATCTATCTGTCAGCCTACATTACCTACGACAACGCTTGGAGCGAAGACTTTGAACCTGAGTTCTTAGTCGAAGAGGGAGAGATCGTTCCTCTACCCGCTGGATGGAGCACCACTGGGTGGCAAGTCACCAAGGGTGGCGGTATGGATTTGATGGCCATGATGGGCATGGGTGGCGCCGAGAAGACTTGGGCACCTCATACCGATAGCGAGGCCTACGAGCTTATTACTCCGCGCCTGCAGGCCCAGAAGGGCGACGTGCTGCGCTTCTATGCCGACGTCAGCAGTGGTTGGCTCAACGTGTTCTACAAGCGTGATGCCGATGCCGACTGGACCTACCAGAACACCTACATTACTGCCGACTCGATCTACTTCATCGCACCCCTCACGGGCGTTTACCAGCTGAAGTTTACGGGTAGCTCAGTGTCGGTCGACGACTTCCTCGGCTTCTTGAGGCCTATGGAGGAGGCAGCAATATATGACAACAATGATGAGATAAACGCCATTGTCATGGAGCACTACCAGGGCCAGAAAGTTAACGTCGTTTATGACCGCGTGCTCTCAGCTGTTCAAAACGCGGATGGCTCATATACACCCAAGGCTTACACCCTCTGTCTGCCCTATGACTTCCACTTTAGCAAACTTGTGGAGCCAGGAAAGATCAGGTTCTACCAACTCTCGTTCGTCGACGACTACTACAAGCAGTTCGTCTTTACTGCCGTGGCCGATGTAGCCGAGGCTGGTAAAGCCTACCTCGCTGTCGTCGAACATGGCGATGTACGCCTCGATGCCTTCAATGTAGAGATGATTCTGGAACCCGCCAGCAGCGATGAGCAAACTGCCGTCAACGACTATGCCGAGTGGTTCTTCTACGAGAATTATAACAAGGTGGGCAACTGGGCTGGCAACTTCAGCAGCATCAGCTCTAGCAGTTGCGATGGCTTGAACATGTACTGCTTGCTCGAAGACGGCACATGGGCACGATTTACTTCGGCCGACAATCCCGATGCCAAGCTCAACGCATTCCGTGGCTATTTCCTCAGTGACGCGCCCGCAAGCGCTTCGGCCAAGGCTCCTGCTCAGGGCAACACGAGCAAGCTGTACCGCACCCTGTTCAACAACACCGGTGTAGGTGCTGTGAGCGATGGCAATGTGCCCGATGCGGCCAACATCCTCTACAATCCCGACATCCCCACTCCGAGGCCGGATGTACCCACTGACATTGAGACTATCCACACAATTGATGCTGATGGTACTCACCACTATTTCGATCTGTTAGGTCGCCCGCTCCTCCACAAGCCCGAGCAAGGCGTCTACATCGACAACAACAAGAAGGTGCTTGCCAAGTAAGCTAGCCCCTTTTATCAACTAAACAAAGAGTGCGAGACTGATAGGGTCTCGCACTCTTTGTTATGTAGGATTGGCAGATTGTTATTCAGCGTAGAAGGGGATCTCTTGGTTGTCGTCATTCTTAACAACGAGTTTTTTGCCCTCGAGCGAAACAATCTTCAGATTATCCATCTTTGGCATTCCGTTAAGCATTTCTTTCTTGAATTCATTTTTGCCGGCATTGAGCTCAGCCCTTATCTGCTTGTCCATCAATGCTTTGGTTGTGGCGTCCATGCCTTTAATCTCATAGTCGATATCGACCGTGGCCTTTCCGTGGTTAAACTTGGTGTTCAAGTCTTTGCCATTCTGATTGTAGGTGCCAGGAACGGTAACTCCGCCCACAATGGTGATGGGTACGCCATCTTCTTTCAATTGTTGCTCTGCTCCAATAATGAGTTCGCAAGTTCCATTTTTCTCAAAGGTGAGCGATACTGCAACGCCTTGTCCGTCTTCGTCGTTAAGAACTGTGCACCATTGCTTGCCCGTCACGTTTTGGGCATTAACAGCAATTGCAGAGACAAACATCAGTGTCAAGGTGAAAAGAATCTTCTTCATAGGTCAAATATTTAATGTATGTCTTACTTAATTGGTTAAAAGGAATGTCCAAGCTCTAAAATCCAAAAAACGTCGATTTATATTTGATGTTATCTCCTGTAAATCGACGGTTTGGCTTGTTCTGTCGGGGTACCTGGATTCGAACCAGGGACCTCCTGCTCCCAAAGCAGGCGCGCTAACCGGACTGCGCTACACCCCGAAGCTGTTTTATCGAAAAAGCGGTGCAAAGGTAATATAAAAAATTGAGAAAGGGACCCTGTATGACAAAAAAAATG
>JAEEVE010000076.1 GCA_016290765.1 Muribaculaceae bacterium | reverse complement strand
TGCAACTGACCAGGGAGCGCCAGCGCGTGTGCGTGGTAGGTGATGATGCACAGAGCATCTACTCGTTCCGTGGGGCAAACATCAGTAACATCCTGGGGCTGAAAAAGTTCTACCCCGACCTAGTCACCCACAAACTCGAACGCAACTATCGCTCAACACAGACCATCATCGATGCCGCCAACTCGCTCATCGAGGTGAATCAACATCAGATTGCCAAGCACCTGTTCTCGAAGAACGCCGTGGGCGAGAAAATCCCTGTCATAGGCTGCTATAGCGACTATGAGGAGGCCTATGTCGTCGCCAACCAGATTGCCGCTATCAAGGCGCGCCAGGGCGACCGATATGAGGACTTCGCCGTGCTCTACCGCACCAATGCGCAGTCTCGTGTACTGGAGGAGGCGTTTAGTAATGGTGGACGGCGCGACAAGCACGGCAATGTGCGCAACGCCATCCCCTACCGAGTCTACGGCGGCCTGTCGTTCTACCAGCGCAAGGAAATCAAGGACGCCATCGCCTACTTCCGCTTGTCGATCAACCCTGACGATGACGAGGCGTTGCGGCGCGTCATCAACTATCCGGCACGTGGCATCGGCGACACCACCGTGGGCAAGGTGCAACACTGCGCCATGCAGCACGGGGTGAGCATGTGGCATGCGCTGACCCACGCCGATGAGGTGCAGCTCAACGTAAACCGCGGCACACAGAAGCGGCTGGACGAGTTTGCCGCGCTCATCAACAGTTTCCTGCAGATGACTCTGGAGCGCACCGATGCTTACACACAAGCGCGTACCATTATTGAGCGCACCAAAATCCTCTCCATCTTGATGGGCGAGAAGACCCCTGAAAATATCAGCCGCCAAGAGAATCTTACTGAGTTGGTCAACGGAATCCACGAGTTCTACGAGACGCGAGTTGAAGAAGGGAATGACCAAAACCTACTGGTCGACTACCTCGCCGAAGTGTCGCTGCTTACCGACCAGGATACCGACAACAACGACGGCGACTGCGTTACCCTGATGACCGTGCATGCCGCCAAGGGCCTCGAGTTCAAGAATGTGATCATTGTCGGTGCCGAGAAAGACCTGTTCCCGTCGGCAATGAACAGTGATTCATTGGCGGGCATCGAGGAGGAACGCCGCCTGATGTATGTCGCCATCACCCGCGCCATGCGTACGTGCATCATCACCTATGCCAAGTCACGCTACCGCAACGGGCAGACCATGTCGTGCCAACCCTCGCAGTTCCTGCGCGACATCGACCCTCAGTACCTGCAGATGTCGGTCACATCCATGTCGCAGGGCGAAGACTTCAACTCCATGCGGCGACGCTGGAACAACGATGATGACGACAACACCATTGACGACTGGCGCACGATGCTCAACAGCCCTGTAAGCCGCACGGCGTCGATTACCCCACGTCCCGCAAGCCGCCCCGCCCCAGCGCCTACCTCGCCACCGCCTGGCTTCAAACCCGTGTCCCAGCTACCATCGCACCCCACGCCAACGACTCCTGGCAGCAAATTTACCACCCACACTGCCGATGAACTCACCGTGGGCATGACCATCGTCCACCAACGCTTTGGCCAGGGCACTGTCACCCACATCGACACCACCGGCGCCGACGCCAAGATTCACGTCGATTTCCCCGGCCTCGGCACCAAAACCCTCCTCCTCAAGTTCGCCAAAATCTCCCTCACTTGAGGCAACCTAACAACAAGGTACTATAAAGGCACGAAGACAGATGGGCATATCATGCAATTAGTTTTGTTGAAATTCACCAAAATAGGTATGATATGCCCATCTGTCTTTATGTCTTTTTAGTCTGTTCTCCTGAGGTGTCTAAAGAGTGATGAGGAGTTGGTCGTAGGCGAGGTGGACGTTTTGGGGGAGGGTTTTATCTACCTGGGCGTGGAAGCCGATGCGGTCGGCCATGTGGGTGAGGTAGGCCTGGCCAGGATTGATGCGGGCGATGACATCGAGTGTGGCGGCGAGGTGCATGTGTGAGTGGTGAGGCTTGTGCCGCAGGGCGTTGATGACGAGCAGTGGGATGCCGCGTAGGCGATCAATCTGCTGGTCGCTGATGGTCTTGCAGTCGGTGATATAGGCCAATGGGCCGATGCGGAAGCCCAGGATGGGCAGCTGGTCGTGCATGACGGGGATGGGCTGCACCTGGATGCCCTCAACCATAAAGGGGTCGGTGTCGTTGATAGCAGTGCAATCGAGCAAGGGCACGCCAGGATAAGGGTTCTCGGCGAAACAGTACGGCAGTCGCTCACGAAGGCGATCAATGACATCCTGACGAGCATAAACGGGGAAGTGGCGATCAAAGCAGTAGGCGCGCAGGTCATCGATGCCGCCCACGTGGTCGTAGTGGATGTGTGTCAGCAAAAGGGCATCTAGGTGGTCATCGGTGGCGCGCAGCATCTGCTGGCGGAAGTCGGGGCCGCAGTCAATGAGAATGCTCTTGCCGCGATAACGCACGATGGCCGATGCGCGCAACCGCTTGTCGCGCGGGTCGGTTGAGCGGCACACCTCACAGTTGCAACGCAACGGGGGTACACCTGTGCTGGTGCCGGTGCCCAGGAATTCAAGTTGTAAATTATCTTGTCCCCCTATCCCACTATAGGAGGAATAAGGTTCTTCACACCCCTCTTGATGGGGGCTGGGAGTGACAGGAAGGGGGCTGTGGGACATGTTTTCTATAATCTATAATCTGACAAGAGGCCGTCGACAAAGAAGAGATAGGAGCCGCCGTCGTAGTACCAATACTCGCGCAGGCCCGACTGGTCAGGAAGGCGGCTGATGCGCTTAGGCGCACCGATGGCCAGGCGACATTCTTCCTTGGTCATTCCGACGGCGACCTGACCCTGAATGATGCGTTGCCAGGTGACCTCGGTGATATCGGGGTAATTCTCGTGCATGTCGCGCAGCGAGAAGAGCGAGTCGAAGTCGCGGCCAGGCATGGTGGCATTGGGGTCGGACATCCAGACAAATGCCTGTTCGCCCTTGTCGAGCGTAGTGAAACGCACACGCAGGGGAAGAACCTTGTTGCCAGGCTCGACAGCATCGATGCGCACCTTGATGAATTGACGTTCCCTGCGGAGCGACTCATCGCTAAGGTCGTACCACAAAGGTGTTTTGATATAGACCTCCCTACCCCGCAGCTGTCGGTCTACATCGTGCACCATGTCCAAGTCGATGAGCAGTGGCACGATGAAGCTGTGGGTGAATTGTTCACGCGTCTTGCCGGTGCGGTAGATGTAAGCCTTGCCTGTTGGCGCGATGAACTTGAGGTTGAGGGTGGCAGTATTGTCAAGGACACTGCCCGCCTCGTAGCCGTCATACCTCAGGATTTTTCCTGCCAATGTGGTGGTATCGTCGTCGGCCCGCGACATAATGAGCCGTAACTGATTGTCGGTAACGTAGAATTCCTTGCCGATGCGCCAAGCGGGAACGGAGTCACGGAAGGGCTGTACGGTCATCGTAGGTTGTCGCCGTTCCAGCTCACCGATGGTGCGTTGCACCTCTTTGTCGGTGACCTGCTTGGTGCTCTCAACACCTGTGAACATGCAGCTGGTGAGTGCAAAAAATAGGACGAATAATGCAGAATATGCCTTCGGCCGAAAGCTATGTTCTCGATAGAGCCTCATATCAGCGCAAGAATAATAATGGGAACAATCACTGTTAAGACCAAAATCAAAGTATACCATAACCCCTTTACAATAGTTAGCCACAGAGATTTCCAGAATCCTAGGTCATAGAGCTGTGCGTAGGTGAGCCATTGATAGAGCAATGTGATGTAAAAGAAAATGAAACCATATTGGGCATCGTCTATGTCATTACCCAAGAAAATGATGGATGCGCACTCAAAGATGTAGTAGTGGCAGGTCATGTAGATGTGGGCAAAGAAGAGTTCAACGATGGTCCACTTCACCTTGCACTTGCGGAAGGCAATGCGCACGGCCAGTACGCTATAGATTTGCATACCCAGTGCTGCAAATGCCAGATGATCGTACAGCCATAGGAGCAGCTTGTCGATGTAGTGGATAATCAACAGGGCTCTTGATGAGAAGTTGTATCCACTCTTCTCGCAATAAGTCATCAGGGTGAACTGATGGGTAAGGTCAGCATCAAATATCCATACCAAAAGCAGGAAAATCAAAGTGATAACCACCAGCATCTTGAATGGTGGAAAGTAGAGTGGCTGATGCCCCCTAAGGTAGTCACTCATCATGTAGCCTGGGCGCGTAAACAATTGTCCGATGGTGCGGAACATAGGCCGTGAGCCGAATCCCCAGATGTCGAGGAAGTTCTCCAGCAAATTCTTAAAGCGCATCCTAGAAATGGACGCCCTGAGTCCACATTGTGGACAGAACTTGCCGGTGTAGGTCGTTTCGCAGTTGGTACAAGTGTGCTCCTCGTCACTGATGACGGGGTAAATGCGCCTTACCCTTGCCCACTGGTCGTAGCGGGTGGCATAGCTACGGATTATTGGTAATGGATTATTAATGATATTCTATGAGTCAATAAATAATGATTTAACAAATCGCCGCCGGCGACTTATGGCTACTTGGTGAGGCTCATTTGCACCGAAATTCCGTAGTTGCTGTTGGTGGTGGGGTAAGCCGAGTTGGAGACGAGCGGGGTGTTGGACTGGTGGTCGAAGTATGCCCCAATCGTAACTCGTTTGCTCACCACATAGTTAGCCTTGAAATTGATGCTCATCGTCTTGGTACCGCTAGTCGCTTGTGCAGCCCTTGCATCAATCTTTCGGATGAGTGCGGTATTGTTATTGAACTGTACGTTCAAATTCATCGTCAGGTCGTTGTTCACGCCCTTCTGTTGTCCCTTGATCCTCAGAATCTTGTTGAAATTGGCAATCTTATACCCCACACCCAGCACAAATGCCCGAGTGTATGCTTCAACGAGCTGACCAGCAGCAGAGTTGAGTGTGAGTGTTCGGGTGTCGCGGTAATCGGCGTTGAACGTCATACCATTGTTTAGCGTGGCATTGATTCCCAGCAACGGTGCAAACTTCTCGGTCAGTGTGATGGACGAGATGTTGTAGGGCGACGATGGGATAGCGTTGCCCGAAAGTGCGTCTTGGGTGAATCCCATGCCGTTGCCAATGTCAATCCAGTCGGTGAACGAGTTGAACGATCCCACCTGGTAGGTACATTGGTAAGTGTGGGTGAGTGTGAATGACTTGAACCACTTCTTGAAGAATGGAATCTTGATGAGTCCGTCATAGGTAATTCGCCAGTTGGGCAGGATGCTCTTGATGCCCGGGAAGGGATTCAGCTCGTAAGTGCGTGCATTCTTTCCAGAATATGCCGCCATGAAGGCGGGTATGAGCACGTCACTGCTCATGGTGTTGACGCCTGCCAAGGCAGGATCGAACTCATGTCCAGCATATTCCTTTCCACGGATGAAGCCGCGATCGGGATACATGATGCCATCATACCGGTCTTGCAGTCGCTGTGCCACAACGGGGATGTTGCTCAGGAACTGGTCGAAGGCATCGCTATGATAGGCATCGCGATCGCTCACACCCCGCAACGCAGTCTTCAATGCCATATGGGTGCGTGTATAGCTACCGGCATAGAGGGTGGTCATGTCATCATACATGAACTGTACCTGGCTCGTACGGTTATCAGTACGGTTGCCTGTAAGTGTAATCTTCAGTCCACGGATGGGTTCCAGCTGGATTTCGGCATTGAATTCTTGTGTACGACTCGATAGCGCCGGTGAAGTCTGCGTTTGGTCGCCCAAGAGCCATCCCCGCTCCTTGGCACGGTCGATGTAACTCTCATCGACAAAGCCAAACGCGAAATCCAGACCCGGTGCCATCACATCATAGTGTGTGGACTGGCCAAAGATGTCCCCGATTTCGGGTATAAACTGCGGCAGCGACAGTTGCCGTGTCGTGCGGAACTTAACACTGACGTTGCGCACACTCATGAGCAGCCTCGAGGAGTATTGCCCCAGTTCCCACCAGAACCCGTTGTGCGACTTTTGCACCTCGTTTACGGTGAACTTGAGGTTCTCTTCTCCAAGGGTTAGGATCTCGACATTGTTTGCGTCCTTAACCTTAAACTGTATGGGGAAGGGTTTGTCGTCGGTTGTTGTCGCTGTCACCTTGACACTCTTGGTGTTCATGTTATGCTTGATGACCAGTGCCGTGTCGGGTGATAGTTTGAAAGTTCGGTTAAACTTCTTCGGCTTTGGTTTCTTGGTGTCGCGTTTTCCTGTGGAACCTTCCTGCCCACCGAAACGCTTGTTCACCTCCTTGAGATAAGGAATCTTGTTGTAGAACTGTTCCATGGCCAATCGTCCATCGATGTTGAGCGATGACTGGTTGGCAATGGTGTTACCACTAGATACACCGTCAACCATCGTGCCACGGTTCCAGTTATATGTAGCATTATAGCTCGCATTTGCAGTAATGAAACTCAAGATAGGAATAGCACTGAATGGGGCCTTATAGCTCACATTGAATGTCTGGTTATAAGCCCATGGCGTTCCTAGATTCTTGATGCTTTGCCACACCGAGTCCTTCCAAATGGTATATTCGTCGGCCAGCAGTTTCTTGTTCACCTGACCAATAGGTTCGAGAATGTGCGCAGTGGTTGCACTATTGAACGACGCATTGAGTGACTTGATGAGGTTCCACGACAATGAGAACTGACGGTCCCAAAGGAAGTTTTTACTCACCGCCACTGGCAACTCAACATCTATGCCCGTCTCATTGCGCGACTGCTGCTCATAATAATATCGCGACATATTGGTAGTGAATGCGATATTGGTAGGCAGCCAGCGAATCTCATAGTCACGGAAGAACTTCATGTTCTTGTTCTTCTCACTGATCATGCGGGCAAACGGCTTGAGTGGCTTGATATAGGGTGTCCAACTATACTGGAAACTGCCACGATAGTCGTTTGTGTTCTCGTAGACGTTATTCGGGTCGTTGAGGTGCTGCTTGTTAGACGAGTAGCTGAATGTGAAGTTTGCAGGATCCCATGGCATGGGGTTCTTACCAAACTTATAATCAAACTTGAGTCCCGAGATGCTGAAGCTCTTGACAGTGCGCAATGTGACTGCATAGTCGTTGATCGAGTCCTTTTGATGCTTGGTCTCACATGCATCAACGGCATCTTTCAACTCCACATCCTGGTCAAGCGGGTTATACTTGGGTGTAGTCTTCTCGTTGCTATAGCTATAATAGATGGGCGCTTTGAGTTTGACCTTTTCGGGAAGTAATCGACCAGCATCGCCCTGCACAGCGATGTTGTATTGATTATAGTCGTCCAGTCGCCGTTGCGTGAGGCTCTGGTTGACAGCACCGAAACCATGCGTCTCGCGATGCCACCCGACGTTTACAGTCGCCATATCACTCATGTTCAACGTCATATTGGCCTTTGCTGCCCATCCACCCTCGTTGTCAAAATCGGTGACGCGCAATTCGTCGGCCCACACGACACAGTCCTTGGTCGAGTTTGAGTTGTTGCGCACACCAATCATAATCACACGCACATCACTGAGCGAGGGGTTACCTTGCACCGTTACACGATGGTTGGGATGGTCGGGGTCCTGCTCTGTATAGCGCTTAGCATATCCGACCTCGGGGTCTCCAGCCATCTTGGCTGCATTGCGAGCCTTCTTTACACTTGTGAGCACATCGAGATCAACATCGAGCATATTATTCTCGGGCCACACTTTATAACGGTCGGCGGTACTATTGGTATTGTAACGTCCGTGCGGTGTGAGGTCAAGTGGAATCTCATACTCATAGTAGTTGTTCTTAATATCAGATCCCAAACGAATGAATGCTGACACATCGCCATTGCTGAGGTTGGTGGAATTGTCGACAGGTGCCTCGGCATGAAGGAACATCTGCAGTCGCTGATAGATGCGAAGGTCCAGCGATGTGTTACGGTAGATGCCTCGAGCATCACCAGGCTGGAGTCCCTCAACACCCACCTGCATTGACTGCTCGTTGAGCTGTGTAATCTGCGACTGTCCCGAGTCAATAATACGTGTCACGCCCGGAGGCAAGACGTAGTTGACCGGCTCACGCGCACCATTCTCCTCAATGTTCACCGTGTTGACATTGACAGTACCTTGTGCGGGCGCATCGCCACGCATATTCAAGTTGTAGTCATAGTTGCGCCACTCGCCGTGCATGAGCTCGAGTGTAGCAAATCGCAAGTGGGTAGTCTCCTTGAATCCGGTCATGAACATGCGCATGAAGCGTATGGTAGAGAAGTCATTGATATTTCCCACTTTCTTATCATAACGTCGCAAGGGTATGCTGAACTGGTACCAGGTGGTATGCTGTTTCTCGCCGTTGCGTGTATAAGCCATTGCCTCCTGCTTGTCGATGATATAGTTCATGCCCACATGCATCGAGTCAGGGTGGATGGCTACGCGGTACTGGAAGTATCGCTCGTACTCGTTGAGGGTATTGTCTTGATTGATGTCCTCGACGTCGGGCACACTACGCGCGCTCTGGTACAGCGGGTCGCTTGCGTCCTCAGCACTGAGTGAGTTGCCCTCGGTGCCATTGTAGTGTTTGTATCGTTCGAGGATGTTGAGACGCTGCTCGTCATAGTCATAGCCGCGGTAGAAGTGATAATTGTCACCACCCGGGTCATTCAGTGGTGAATACGGGTCTTCTTCCATGCGTGCGATGGCATTCGGCGACAGACGTTGGCGTAACTTGGTGACATATTCACGATAGGTGGGGAACATTCGCTCCTCATCGGTCGTCAGACCATTGAGACCTACGTCCTGAACCACACGAGAGCCCTGTGCGTTGTCAAAAGCATAAGTCATCGAGGTCTGAGTCGACACCTTACCCCATTTGGTTGTCTTGATATAGGTTGTGTCAACGTTAGTTCCCAATCCGTTCTCGTAGCTTTTGAGTCCATCCTTGAGGATGTCTTCACTGATCTCGCCCAAGTTGAAATAAAGGTAACCACCCTCGCGGTTGTTTAGATTCTCATCCATAAACGGGTCCATCATCCAGAACTGGATATACTCGATGTTTGACTGCTCAAAGTTTGTGTTGTCGAGCTTGCGCATGATGCCGCCCCAACGCTGCTCAGGGTTGAGCAGATTGCCTTCGGAGTCGATATTGTCGGCATCGAGGTTGTAAGGGCCACGTTCCTTGGGATAGAACGACAGGTTGAGCGTCTGAACTGTCGATGACTCGCCATAGTTCAGTTCGCGTCCAGGGAAGACCTCGCTGTAAGGCACCTCACGGATATAGGGATAAGACAGTTGGTCGAGGTCGTTCTTGATATAACCAGGCACATAACTGCTGTTGCGCTGCGTAAACAAGCGGTCAATATAGTTCCATGCCAGCAACGCACGGTTCTTGCCGTAAGCCACATCGTTGCTCAGGCCTGCCTCGGGGAAGAGGGCACTTGCTGTGCCATCGTAGGGTGTTGATGCCAAGAACCATGCATAAGGCGATCGCAAATCAATACCGCTCTGAGTCGTCTCAAAGTCGTCGATATAGCTACTACCCTTGTTAGAACCTGTCTTAGCCTGGTGCGGAATCAGCTGAGCAAACTCACCCTTGAAAGTGATAGATGATGGAGCTGTGGCATTGACGGTAGGAATCTTGTTGAGCAAGTTAGTGAGCCACATGAACTTAGTATTGTAGTTCATGTTCAAACCCCATATCGTGTTGTTGACCAACTCATCGCCAATAGGCACTTTCTCGGTAATGCTTTTCTCACCATAGTGCATGATGGTACCACCGATGTTGAAGTTCTTGTTGAACTGATAGTTCAAGTCAAGTCCCAAGAGTGTCTTGCGCTGCATGCTGAAGGTTGACTGGTTCTCCAGCTCCACGCTGATGTTAGTGCCAGCATCAATAATGCTCTGGTTGGTGATAGTCACCGTACCCATGTTGTAGTCTACAGTATAGTCACTGTTCTCGGTCAGTTCAACACCACCAGCCGTCACTCTAACCGAGCCACGCGGCACATTCATGGCATTGAGGCGGATGACGTTGCCCGCCGATGCCTGATACTCACCTGCGAGGACAAACTTATTCTTGTCCTGGTACTGTCGTGCTATGATGAGTGTCGAGTCGTAGAGTTCCTCGTAAACATACTTGTCGGCAATGGCGTCATTACCAAACTGCTTACGCAAATGCGAACCGAAGGGCTCAACTACTGGAAAAATGATTTTACCATTGCTACTGTTAACGGTATATCCCTCAATGTAGTCAAATCGTCCGTCGATATTGGTTTCCATATTGGCGTCCAATCGGTCAAGGTTCATCACCTGCAACAATGGCTTGCCGTTGATGCTCCCATCGGGAATATAGGTCAACTCAGTACCTGTCGTGTCGCTCAAATACTTGATATTGAGCTTGAAATTCTGTTTGTTGATTGAATATGCCCCAAGTGAGTAGACATTCTTCATCATCAAGCCCCAATTGGGCATCTGCGGTGATAAGGTGGTGCCCTTAATCATCTTGACATAGAGCGACTGGTCGGTTGAAGTGATGTCGCCCGAAAACTCGCCAACTTGATAGGTCTGGCCACGATAGGTATACTGATAAGCCACCGCAATCGCCTCGTCAGCATTGAGAGCGGTCTTCAATTGAATGTATCCAAGACTTGAATTG
>JAEEVE010000075.1 GCA_016290765.1 Muribaculaceae bacterium | reverse complement strand
CGAACCCGTTCAAGGAATGCCCGTGGTAGGAACCCCTGTGCTAGGACATCCTATGCCAGAACCTATGCCAGAGCCTATGCCAGAACCTATCCCACAACCGCAACCCACACCGCAGCCACTGCCAGAGCCTGTGGAGCAACCCGCACCGCAGCCAGAGCCTGTGCAAGGAGTGCCTGTGGTCGGAACCCCTGTGCTAGGTCAGCCTATTCCAGAACCTATGCCAGAGCCTATCCCACAACCTATCCCACAACCGCAACCCACACCGCAGCCACTGCCAGAGCCTGTGGAGCAACCCGCACCGCTGCCCGAACCCGTTCAAGGAATGCCCGTGGTAGGAACCCCTGTGCTAGGACAGCCTATGCCAGAACCTATACCAGAGCCTATGCCAGATCCTATCCCACAACCTATCCCACAATCGCAACCCACACCGCAGCCACTGCCAGAGCCTGTGGAGCAACCCGCACCGGTGCCTGAACCTGTGCAAGGAGTGCCTGTGGTGGGAACACCTGTGCAAGGTCAGCCTATACCAGAGCCTATACCAGAGCCTATGCCAGAACCTGTGCCACAACCGCAACCTGCACCACAGCCCGTGCCGCAGCCTGTACCACCGCAACCGCAACCCGTTCCGCAACCGGCTCCACAACCCGTGCAGCAACCTGCGCAGCCAGTTCAGCAACCGATAGCACAAAGTGGCAGCAAGAGTAAATTGCCGATGATTATCGGTGGAGTAGTGGCAGCCATGCTGATTGCTGGCGGAGGTTACTTTGCTTACAACCACTTTGTTGGTAGCAAAGAGGCTCCCGCTCAACAAGAAGAAGTCACCACAACCACTACCGAGAGCGAAAATCCTACAAATGAGCCAACTGCCCAACCCGCCAGCGATGCAAAGGCACTGACCACAGCCGCCATTAGCGAGCTAAAGAGTGCGAGCACTGCCCAGCAAGGTATCGACAAGCTGAACCAAGCTATCGCTAAAGGAGGCAAAGAGTCGGTCGAGGCTCTATATACACTCGCTCAACTCTATGGCCGCGTCTACAGTGACAAAGCAGTGCTTGCTAATGTCGAGAAGCTACTTCCCAAGGACACCAAGAAGGCTCATGAACTGAACGAGAAAGCCGTGGCGCTCGACAATACTTTCTATCCCTCGCTCTACGAGTTGGGATGCGACTACATGGCAGGTGATGCCCGCGGAGCCGTAGACCGAGACATAGATAAAGCCAAGGAGTACTTCACGCAAGGCATCAAATATGCTCAGCAGGCTAACGACACCCAGCTTGCCGAGCGCTTTGAAATCCGCCTCTCATCGCTTGAATAACATCTGCAGTTTGCTATGTTACAACAATTTAAATACGATCATATAGCAATAAAATGAATAAGTTTCGCTCTATTATTATCATGGCTTGTCTGCTAGTGCCTGCGATACACACCTGTGCCGAGGTTGCCAAGTGGATTATCAAGCCCATGGCCAGTGCCATCGCACGCATGGACAAGTCACACTTCAAGGTGTGGAACGACGACAAGTGTGGCGTGTTCAATAGCCAAGGAAAACAAGTGGTGCCATTCATGGCCGATTCAATCACCGACTTCGTGGATGATGTGGCTGTTGTGCTGCGCGATCAGGAAGGCCGCAACCGGTTGCTGAATGTGCTGCACACCGACGGATCGGTTTTTCCCGTCTATGAGGAGGTCTATGTCGACGAGAATCCCTTCGTGGGCTCCGGCCGTCTGCTGGTGACTGACCGCAAGGGCAAAGACTTGTTTCTCAACCTTGAGGGAAAGAAAATGAAAGAAAAGGTGCTCCGCGACGAGTTACCACCGGCTTCGCCCGAGCTCGAACTGGAGTTTGTGGTCAATGGCCCTATACCGTTTGAGGCCGATGACGAGTATGGCTACTACTATGGCAAGGACATCTTTCTGCCCGCGCAGTTCACCGAAGCACAGCCGTTCAGCAACGGATATGCCATCGCTGCCGACCACACCGGACGATATGGCCTACTGCGACTGCTTGATGACGATGTGCGCGTGATCAAAGCTGGCCGAGAGGCACCCGAAGACTATGTGCATGAGAACATCAAATTCAAGGTACATGTGCCCGAAGAATTTGACAACGATGTCATCACTGTGGTTTGTACCGATGCCCGAGGCCAACGCGTGGAGGAAAAAAGTTTCGAGCGTGGCACTGAGCGCGAGGTACCGTTCTCACTCACTGCTGGCAAATATAAGGTAAATGTGCTGTTGGGCAATCTGCAAATCTACACCACCTCAGTCACAGCGACACCGCCGGCCAAACCCAGGCCAAAAGAGAAAGCCCAACCCAAACCCGCCACTATTGCAAACACTGCGACCACACGAACATCGGTGAGTAGCAATGCCGTCAGCGCTTCATCGGTGCAGATTGCCATCGGTGCCAAGACCTTGAAGGCCAACGCAAAGGACTGCGCATCGTTTGCTATCACCATCACCAACAATGGCGATGAGACGCTTACTACACCAGTCAGCGTTAGTGGTAAGGGTGTGACTTGTGCCACTAAGCAAGTGACCGTTAAGCCTCATTCGTCACGCTCGGTCACCGCAACCTTCACTGGCATCAAGGGCAAGGAGAGCCGTACCGTCACGGTGACCGCCTCGGGCAAGACTGTGAGTCGCACCATTGCCCTCACACCCTTCTTTACCGAATTCTGATACAGGAAGCGTGCTATCGAGCGAGTGGATGCCGCTCCCCAATCGCTGTTGAATGTGTGGTTTCCGATGGAGTGTGGACATCAGAAAAGCATTGGGTGAATCGCTACATTGTGCATGTGATATGGTTAAAAAAAACAAAGAGGGCTGAAAAATGCATGGTGAAGACAAATTTTCCGGCCTTTCTTTTGTAATTTTGTGGCCTGATTAGAAATTTAGGGAACAAAAATATAATTTTTCAAGACTAAAATGAGTACGATTAGTGTTCTTCAACAGTTGCGCGCTTCTTATCAACCCAAGTTGCCCACTGCCTTGTGTGGAGACGTAAAGATGATGGTGGGCGAATCCACCGAGTCAGTCGCCGACCAGGAGCAGATTCAGGAGCTTTTCCCCAATACTTATGGCATGCCGCAGATTACCTTTGTCAGGGATGAGAATCCCAAAAAGGGGCAGGTCAAGCCCATCAATGTGGGTGTGATTCTGTCGGGAGGTCAAGCACCCGGTGGGCATAATGTCATAAGCGGCATATTTGACGGCATCAAGAAAATCCATCCCGAGAGCCGCCTGTTTGGTTTCTTGATGGGGCCTGACGGACTGGTTAAGCACGATTATATGGAGCTCACAGCCGACATCATTGACCAGTACCGTAACACGGGCGGTTTTGACATGATTGGCTCGGGACGCACCAAGCTCGACAAGGAGGAGCAGTTCGAGAAGGGATTGGAGATCATCCGCCAGCTTAATCTGAAGGCGGTGGTCATCATCGGTGGTGATGACAGCAACACCAATGCGGCCATTATGGCTGAGTATTATAAGGCAAATGGTGCCAACGTGCAGGTTATTGGATGCCCAAAGACGATTGACGGCGACCTCAAGAATGAGTTCATTGAGGCTTCATTTGGTTTTGACACCGCCACTAAGGTCTACAGCGAGCTCATCGGAAACGTTGAGCGCGACTGCTTCTCGGCACGCAAGTACTGGCACTTTATTAAGTTGATGGGACGCTCGGCATCGCACATCGCGTTGGAGTGCGCCCTGCAGACCAAGCCCAACCTGTGCCTTATCAGCGAGGAGGTCGAGGAGTACTGCCTGGAGCTGAGCGACATCGTCACCAGTATCACCAACATTGTGGTCAAGCGTGCCAAGCGAGGACTGAATTTTGGCACCATCCTCGTGCCCGAGGGGCTCATCGAGTTCATCCCCTCGTGCAAGGCGCTCATCGAGCAGCTTAACGAGATCATGGCGAAGTTCAAGCCCGAGGTCTCTACGCTGGACCCCGATGCTCAGGTCGTGTTCATCCGTGAACATCTCGAGCCCGAGAACCTGGCCACGCTCGACTCCCTGCCCAAGACGCTGGGACGCCAGCTGATGCTTGACCGCGACCCGCACGGCAACGTGCAGGTGTCGCTGATCGAGACCGAGAAACTGCTGAGCACGCTGGTTAAGAAGAAGCTCAAACAAATCAACAAGGGTAAGCAGAAGGACGATCCCGACTATGTCAATTTCAAGGCCATGCACCACTTCTTCGGTTACGAAGGTCGTTGTGCAGCCCCGTCGAACTTTGATGCCGACTATTGCTATGCGCTGGGTTTCAATGCCGCGCAGCTCATCAATTGTGGTGCAACGGGCTACATGTCGTCAGTGCGTGATCTCATTAAGCCGTCGTCCGAATGGGTTTGCGGTGGCATACCCATCACCATGATGATGAACATTGAGCGTCGCAATGGCGCCGACAAGCCCGTCATCCGCAAGGCGCTGGTCGACATGAAGGACCGTCCATTCCTGGAATACTCCAACAACCGTGCTATATGGGCCAAGGAGACAAGTTATGTCTACCCAGGTCCCATCCAGTACTTTGGTCCTCCCGAGCTGATTGACCAGCCTACCAAGACGCTGGTTCTCGAGCATACGCCCGAGGAGTAAACCCAAAGCTGAAAACGCCTTCCACCGCGAGGAGGAAGGCATCAGCGTTTATTCTAACCTTTATCACAGCTTGCGCCCCCGTCATCTTCACGATGACAGGGGCATTTTTGTGCAGCTATATACTTCTCATAAATTCCTCAAGAAGCGACTGATGATAGCCTGGCAAGACGATGTGATGGTTGCCAATGGGTGTGGTTAGAAAGTAATCCTTGACGAGTTGTGGGTCATCAAGCGAAATGTTGACTTGCGTACGGCACAAGCAGGGATTGGGCTTATTGACGGCCATCGTGCCCTCGGCAATAAAATGGCGCGAGAGATCGCCGCTTACCTTGAACAGCGTCGCATCGCCCTCAAAGATGTCGCCCCGGATACCAACCCCTATGCCCGACTCAAAGTGCGTGTCAAGCTCGTAGCTCGACACGAGGTTGAGTGGGATGGTGCAATGGGCCAGCGTCATCATGCCCGTGTCGGGGTCAATGGATGAAGGATTGGCCTGGAAACCAGTGATGCCAAGCAAAGCCTGTGCAATCAGCATTGACAAGGCCGCAGGAACATCCCCTTCGCAACCTGCGACAATGGCTTCGGCGTTCAGCACTGCCAAGGCAAGACAACCCGTGTTGTGGAGGGCGGTGAGCAGGTCAAAGCAACGAATGGTAAATCCAGCCAAACGATAGCGTTCCACAACTTGTCGCAAGGCGTGATACAGCCGCATGGCATCAGGAAGTGCCTTGGCAACTATAGGTGTAGGTGGACGCCAAGGGTTAATGTCTATTGTGCTGTTATTAAGAGGAACACAATTAAAAATATCAAGCACTTCTTGAATGTCAATTTGGACCAACTCCACGCCCAATTTGTCACACACTAACTGGGTGTCAACATGGCTAGCGATGAGCCAATCTGAAGGTTGGCCTATAACTCCCAGCCGTTGCCCTTGCAGATGAAGGCGTGCTGCCGCCACTCGTTGCAAGTCTGCAAGGCGCAGGTTGATATGCAAGGGAGATCCATGCAGAATTTCACCCACTACACCTTGTTGGCGCAGATAGGAGAGTATTTCCATCGAAGCCGCCAATGAGTTGCTCTGACCTGATGTGAGCAGATAGATGGGGTGGGGCGCTTTCAGCTGCGGAAACAAAGACTTGAAGAGCCCTTCAGTTCCTCCTGTACGCACATAAATCAGGCTCAATGGAGCCGTGCCATAGTCTGTGAAGTCTGCCCCCTTGAAGTCATAATCAACCTCTAGTGATGAAAGAAATTGCTGTGTGGAGATGGCTACTGCCTTTTCGTCATGCAGTGACGATGTCAAAGTGTAGATGGAAATCTTGTTCATAGCAATTGGCTCATTTCGGCCTGCATGGCTGCTGCTTTCTCACGCGCCACTTGGGCGAAGTCGTCGCCCTGGCTGGCGTGAATAATGCCACGCGACGAGTTGACGATGATGCCGCACTGTGCGTTCATCGCATAGTGCGCTACCTCGGCCAACGTTCCGCCTTGAGCACCTACACCAGGCACCAGCAAGAAGTGGTTTGGCACAATGCGGCGCACATCCCGAAGCATCTCACCGCGTGTGGCACCGGCAACAAACATCATATTGTCTGCTGTGCCCCAGCGCTGCGCAGTGCGCAAAACATGCTCATAGAGCGGAGTGCCCTCGCTGTCGCGAATCATCTGGAAGTCGAGCGACCCCTTGTTGCTGGTCAGTGCCAGTACAATTACCCACTTGCCTTCATAGCCCAGGAAAGGTGATACGCTGTCTTCGCCCATATAAGGAGCAACTGTCAACGCGTCCACATCAAGCGCCTCAAAGAAACTACGGGCATAGGCCTTGCTCGTGTTGCCTATGTCGCCACGCTTGGCATCGGCGATGATAAACTGATCGGGATAACGCTCGCGGATATACCGTACAGTTTGCTCAAAGGCTTTATATCCCTCAGGGCCAAATGCTTCGTAGAAAGCCAAATTGGGTTTGAAGGCGATGGCAAAATCGGCAGTGGCATCAATGATGGCACGGTTGAATGCCAACAAGTCGCCACCTAGCGACGCGGGCATCTTGGAGGGGTCGGGATCAAGACCCACACACAGGAAACTGCGCTTGCGCAGCATGTTCTCATATAATTCCTTACGTGTCATTTTCTTATGATTAACTATCAATTATCAACTATCAACTAAAAACTACATCGCTGCTTCCTTGAGTTTCTCGGCGTTCTCAGCTACAATCAGGTGGTCGATGCAGTCCTGGATATCGCCGTCCATAAAGGCGGGCAGATTGTAAATGGTGTAGCCAATGCGGTGGTCGGTAATGCGCCCCTGCGGAAAGTTATAGGTGCGAATCTTTGCCGAGCGGTCGCCCGTCGATACAAGCGTCTTGCGGCGGCTCGCAATGTCATCGACATACTTCTGATGCTCGTGGTCATAAATAAATGTACGTAGGCGCGCAAGGGCACGTTCTTTGTTCTTCGGCTGGTCGCGTGTTTCGGTACACTCGATAAGAATCTCTTGCTGCTCGTTGGTGACGGGGTTGGTCCACATATAGCGAAGGCGTACGCCCGAGTTTACCTTGTTCACATTCTGGCCACCGGCCCCGCTGCTGCGGAAGGTGTCCCACTTGATTTCGCCCTCGTTGATGTGCACGTCGAATGGTTCGGCCTCGGGCAGCACTGCCACACTGGCCGCCGAGGTGTGTACACGACCCTGAGTCTCGGTAACGGGAACACGCTGCACCCGGTGAACGCCCGACTCATATTTGAGTGTGCCATATACATTATCGCCGGTGATGCTGAAGATAATCTCTTTGTAACCGCCCGAAGCTCCCTCGCTGTAGCTCGACACTTGCACGTTCCAACCCTTGGTCTCACAGTATCGCGTATACATGCGTGCCAGGTCACCGGCAAACAAGGCTGCCTCGTCACCTCCTGTGCCACCACGAATTTCCAACACCACGTTTTTGCTGTCCTCGGGGTCTTCGGGGATGAGCAAAAGCTTGATTTGCTCTTCCACCTTGGGCAGCTCGGCGGTGTTAGCTTCTATTTCTTCGCGTGCCATCGCACGCAGGTCCTCGTCGCTCTCCTGGGCCAGCAGTTCCTTGGCCTGCTCCAGGTCGGTGAGCAACTTACGGTAATGGTTTGTCGCTTGGAGCAAGGTTTCCAAGCTCTTGTATTCCTTGGTCAACTTGACATATCGGCGCTGGTCGGCTATCACGCTGGGGTCGGTAATAAGAGTACCAATCTCTTCGAAGCGTGCGTCCAGGCCTTCAAGCCGTTGCAGTAAGGGTGAGTCAGCCATAAGGTTCGTTTTGAAAAAATTTTTGCAAAGGTAGTGATTATTTTGTACCTTTGCAAATTCAAATGCGTAGGCCTCTAGTTGGCAACACAGGGGCATCGCCATTTACTTAACTCCCCTTAACTACTTTAACTACTTAACTACTTGTAACATGGTACTACAACGTTGGCAAACAGTTTTCCTCTTTCTTGCGGCAATCGCGATGGCCGTTTTCACCTTTATGCCCGTAATGGGGTTGGTTACTGACCAAGGGAATTTCACGCTCTGTGCCCTGGGCTGTTGTGAGAGCAGTGTGCCCAACTACCTGTTGCTTACACTCGACTGTCTCATTGTTGTGATGCTGCTTGTCACCATTTTCAAGTATCGTGACCTCAAGCTGCAGCAACGCTTGTGCAAGATTGACATCCTGCTCATCATCGCCCTGCTCATCACCATCGCTTGCATATGGCTCATGCAGCGCGGCATTGCCATCGCATTGCCAACGCCATGGATTATCTTGCCCTTTGTTGCACTTTTCTTTACCCTATGGGCCAACGGGCGAATCAAGGCCGACCGCAAACTCCTGAGCGACAGCGAGCGCATCCGCTAATGGATTATAGTTTGAATTATACATGCTTAATTAAAAATGTACGACTATATATCTGGAAATGTAGTGGAGCTGAACCCTGCATTCGCTGTGCTCGATAATCAGGGTATCGGCTATATGGTGAATATCTCGCTCACTACCTATGACCAAATCAACCGCGGCGACAAGAGCCAATGCAAACTATATGTCTATGAGGCCATTCGCGATGACGCGCATCTGCTCTATGGTTTCGCCACCAAACGCGAACGCGAATTGTTCCTGCTGCTCATCACCGTCAGTGGGGTGGGGGTGAACTCGGCACGCATGATTTTGGGCGCTGGGCCAGCCGAACAGGTCGAGTCGGCCATTGCTCAAGGCAATGTCGCCATGCTCAAGAGTGTCAAGGGAATTGGCGCAAAAACAGCTCAACGCATCATTGTTGACCTCAAGGATAAAATAAAAGTGGTGGACGCTACGTTTAATAGTGTAACAGGTGCGGCAGCCAGTGAGACCTATGAAGAAGCTCTTGCCGCACTGGTCATGCTCGGGTTTACCCAACAGATGTCGCAAAAGGCACTCAAGAAACTGTTTGAGCAACAGCCTGACATCACCGTTGAGCAAGCTATCAGGCAGGCACTGAAAATGATGTGAGTTCGTCCCCCCAGCCCCCAAAAGTGGGGATTTGGGGCAGCAATTTTGCATTGTGCATTATGAATTATGCATTTATAAAAAAGTCTATATTTGTCCTTGTTGGCGCACTGATTGGACTGTGGGCCGGCAATGACACGGCGTTGGCGCAATATGTGACCAGCAAACTGGCACCACCACCGCCACCACCCACGCAACAGCCCCCCGCACCGCAGCGTGGCAACACACGTAATCCACTGGACACCATCAATGTCCAGTTTAATGTGCATCCCACTGTACCAGGTACTTATGGCGACATTCAAGGAAGCGACGAGTACTCACTTGATCTGAAGTCGCCCTCAAATATTACCACCGAGGCTGAATATGACCCCGAGACGGGCTGTTACATAGTTCACACTCGATTGGGTGAAAATGACATTGTCACCCCATTTATCCTGTCGGCCGACGAGTACAACAACATGTACCTGCGCCAGTCGATGCAAGACTATTATCGACAGAAGTATTCTGAGACCGCCGAAGAGAAAGAGAAAAACCCCTTCAATTTCCTCGACATGCAGTTTGGCCTGGGGCCGCTGGAGAAAATCTTTGGCCCAGGTGGAGTGCAACTGAAGACACAAGGCTCAGTCACGTTAAACATGGGTGTCAAGAGCAACAAAACTGACAACCCCGCCATGTCGGTACAGTCGAGGCGCAAGACCTACTTTGACTTTGACCAGCAGATTCAGGCCACTGTCCAGGCATCGGTCGGCGACAAGATGAAGTTCAACATGACGTACAATACCAACGCCACGTTTGAATTTGACAATAAAAACCTTAAACTAGCCTATGATGGCAAGGAAGACGAGATTATCAAGAACATCGAGGCGGGTAATGTGAGCATGACCACAGGGTCGTCGCTGATTCGTGGTAGTGCCGCTTTGTTTGGTGTCAAGACCAAACTGCAGTTTGGCAAACTTACCGCCACAGCGCTCGTATCGCAGCAGAATAGTGAGTCTCAGACTGTCAACACTAAGGGCGGATCACAAACCACGGCATTTTACATCACGGCCGATAAGTATGACCAGAACCGGAACTTCTTCCTAGGCCATTTCTTCCGCGACAACTATGACGAGTGGTGCAAGCGTTTGCCCCTGGTATCGAGCGGCGTCAACATCACCCGAATCGAGGTGTGGATCACCAACAAGCGCAGCAACTTCAACGAGGCGCGCAATATTCTTGCGTTCATGGATTTGGGCGAGAACAAACACCTGGCCTGTAGCCATTGGACGCCCGACTTGAGTGCCGACAATCCCAGCAACAAGAGCAACACCTTGCTTGACGAGATCAAACTTGAATACCCTGACGCTCGACACATCAGCCAGGTGGCGACAGCCTTGGAGCCACTGAAAGCCTATGGATTTGAGGGAGGTCAGGACTACGAGAAAATTGAGAGTGCACGTCTGCTCTCTACTTCAGAGTACTCGCTCAATTCAAGTCTTGGATACATTCAACTGAAGACCGCTCTCAATGCTGACGAGGCAATTGCAGTGGCTTATCAGTATACCTATCGTGGGCAGA
>JAEEVE010000074.1 GCA_016290765.1 Muribaculaceae bacterium | reverse complement strand
TCGCAATATATTGGATAAATTGCTCTCGCTCAGCATTGCTTAAGCAAGCTTGGCACAGCATTCACTAAATAGCAATTGTGAGATTATGACACAGCAAGAAATAGGAAATGCCATCAAAGAGAGGCGGAAGAAATTGGGTATCAACCAACAGACATTGGCCGACCTGGCAAGTGTAGCTGTTAACACAGTCGTTGGCATTGAGCGTGGAGAGGGTAACCCTCAACTGGTAACTCTTCTGACCATACTTGATACATTGGGGTTGCAAATAAATATCAACATCAAGCAACTTGACTATGAGACAATGTAAGGTATATGTTCATGACATAGAGGCAGGTATCCTTCAAGAAACCGATGCAAAGGAATATGTCTTCACCTATGATGAGAATTATCATGGTGAACCAGTATGCCTGGCAATGCCAGTAAGAAGAGAGCCCTATCGTTCCAGCCACCTTTTCCCCTATTTCTTCAATATGTTGTCTGAAGGCTCAAACCGTCAAGTCCAATCCATGTTGTATCATATCGATGAAAACGACGATTTTGGCATCATGCTGGCAACAGCACAATACGACACCATCGGAGCCGTAACCATTAAAGAACTGGGAACATGATAGAGCTCAATGTTTGTCCATCTACCTTGCAGGAAGGTTATAGCTCATATTCTCCTGCCGCTCGAAAAGTGTTGTTCGACGGAAAAGAGGTTTCCCCTCTATTGGACTTTGACAGTCCTAATAATGATAGTGCTGACAACGAAGCTTATCTGAAGAACGTGGGACGCATTTCACTTTCTGGTGTACAACCTAAAGCGAGCCTGGTGGTGAATGCTGAAGGACATTTGGTAAAGCCTGCCGAGAATGAACGCGGGACATATATACTAAAACCTGCGCCATCGTCATATGCGCTGCTTGACCGCAAGTATTGTCCTGCCAACGAGCATTTGACGATGCAGATAGCCTCACAAGTTTATCATATAGAGACGGCTGCCAATGCAGTCTGCTTTTTCCGTGACGATGAAGCTGCCTATCTTTGTCGACGGTTTGATGTCGGTCCCAACGGACAGAAGTATAGTCAGGAGGATTTCGCCTCACTGGCTGGATTAACCAAAGCCAATGGCGGTAGCAATTACAAGTATAGTAACTTAAGTTATGAGGAATGTGCCGACATCATTCGTAAATACGTTAAAGCGGCTCCCGTTGAAATCCTGAAATTCTTCCGTATCATCGTGTTCAACTATCTCACCTTGAATGATGATGCCCACCTGAAGAACTTCTCGCTTATCAACCGAGGTGATGGCGAATACCACCTTGCCCCGGCATACGACCTCATCAACACCAGTCTCCACCTGAGTATGCCTCGGATCTTCGAACTTGACAAAGGCTTGTTCAAGGAGGGAATGCAGTTATCTGATGCAAGAACCGTTGGTCGAAAAGACTTCGAGGAGTTTGGACGACGCATCGCCATGCCCGCGAGATTGATAAAACGAGAACTGGATTTCTTGGCTACCCAACATCCTTTGGCAAAAGAACTGATAGACCATTCTTTCCTGTCTGATTCTTTGAAACAAGATTATTGGCTTTCGTACAACTATCGACGGGCAACCTTACAATAACGTGAGAACTCACGTTGATTTAAGGAGCTGAAGGTTGCGACTTGCGTGACTCGGGATGCAGGATGATGACGAGCAGTTCGATGACGAGGCCATAGTAGACCGCGTCGCCTGGCAGCGCCAGCAGTTTTGCCACGAGCATTGCCACCACACCGATGGGCATCGCCAACAAGATGCGACGCGCTGCGAAGCGGCCTGGCAGCCATAGGGCAAAGGACAGAGGGAACAAGATGGAAACGGCGCGCAGACCCAGTGACAAGAAGCCCAGGTCGTTGATAAAGCTGTTGTTGCACAGCAGTGCCACTGCCACGGCGAGCACCAGCACGCCGACGATCGACAGCCGCATCTGCAGCAGTTGCGACCAGCGCGCCACGCCGCGGCTCAGGTTACTGTAGACGTCGCGCACCAGGATGGTGGCCACGCCCAGCGACAGCCCGCTGCCACATCCCAGGATGTTGATGAGCAGGGTACCCAGCATGATGCCTCCCAGCCATGCGGGCAGATGCCGCAAGATGAAGGCGGGGAATGCCTGCGCCGCGTTCTCAATGACCCCGATGCCTGCTGGCAATGTCTCGCCAGCCTGCTGCAGTGCGCTGAGCTCGGCTGCGGTGACATAGTGCCCGCGCATGTAGATACCCACCATTGTGCAGGCGGCGCCAATCACGGGCAGGCAGATGCCGCAAATCAACGCGCCGCGCCGGGCATGCGTCGTGGTCGCCGCCGACCAGATGCATTGCGCATAGGTCTGTGTTGACACCACGCCTAAGATGAGCGACAGGCAACCGCCCAAGTCCTTCATCGCGCCACGCGCCACCAGGCTGCCATAGCGCTGGTGGATGCTTTCGACATCGGTCAGGCCGTTGACCTGGCTCAGCACAGGTGACTGATAGACTGCATCCACGCCCTCGCGCAGACCAGTGAATCCGTCCGCCATGTGCCACACAATCACGCCCGCCGCCAGCGAACTGAAGTAGAGCAGCACCAACTTGACGATACCGCTCACGCCGGCGCTGCGGATGCCGCCTGAAAGCACAAACAGCATGATGAGCACGGCGCCTACCACCGACGCCCACAACATGGGCATGCCAAAGAAGCTGCTGATCATGGCACCCGACGAGAGCACCTGCGACACGATACTGATGAAGATGCCAACCATGCACAGCACCGAGCCCACGGTCTCGGCCTTGCGCCCGTATTCGCGCCGCACGGCCTCGAGCAAGGTCGTGCAGCCGCTGCGCCGCAGCGGGCCGGCATAGACATAGCCCAGCAACAGCGACCCGATGGCGGCACCCAGTGTGAACCACCATGCCGACAGGCCATAGCAGAACGCCAACTGTGCCGTGCCGATGGTCGACTGCCCGCCGGCCATCGTTCCGAGCAATGCTCCGCCTACGAGCCACGTGCCCGAGGTGCCGCCAGTGATAAAGCTGCTGGCATCGTTGACCCGTCGGCCCGACCACCAGCTCACCAGGAGCAACAGGCCCACAGTGAGCAGCACGCCCAATATGTGTATCGAAGAAATCATCGTGATGTCAATGGTCATCGGTTTTGCGGCCGCAAAGGTACTACTTTTTTTCATATCGCAGAACAGTTTGAAAGCGAAGATTGATTTTTTGGGGTGATTCAATTTTCAAATAAAAAGGGGCCTCAATTCTCAATTAATTACTAACTTTGCAGTTGGTTTTCTAACGAAAAATCTTAAAATCATCATATTCAGATGCTTACATTACAATTTATCAACGAGAACCCCGAGCATGTCATCGAGCGACTGGCTGTGAAGCACTTCGACGGCCGCGAGCCCATCATGCGCGTGGTCGAGCTCGACAAGCAACGCCGCGCCGCACAGAAGCAGCGCGACGACAATGCCGCCGTGCTCAACAAGATGGCCGCCCAAATCGGTGCCCTGATGAAGCAGGGTCAGCGCGACGAGGCCGAGAAGGTAAAGGCCGAGGTGGCTGCACTGAAGGCTACCAACAAGGAGATTGAAGACCGCATGACGGCCGCTCAGAACGAGATAACCGAGATTTTGCTTTCGGTGCCTAATGTGCCTTATGCTGGCGTACCCGAGGGTCGCACCGCCGAGGACAATGTCGTGGAGCGCACCGGTGGCGAGATGCCTCAGTTGCCCGAGGGCGCCATGCCCCACTGGGATCTGGCAAAGAAATACAACCTCATCGACTTTGACCTAGGTGTGAAGATTACCGGCGCCGGTTTCCCCGTATATGTTGGCAAGGGAGCACGCCTGCAGCGCGCCCTCATACAGTTCTTCCTCGACGAGGCAGGCAAGGCCGGCTATACCGAGATTCAGCCGCCCTATGTCGTCAACGAGGACTCGGGCTACGGCACGGGCCAGTTGCCCGACAAGGAAGGACAGATGTACCACTGCCAGGTCGACAACTTCTACCTGATTCCTACCGCCGAGGTGCCTGTGACCAACATCTACCGCGACGTCATCATCCCGCAGGACCAGCTGCCCAAGAAGAACTGCGCCTATTCGGCCTGCTTCCGCCGCGAGGCTGGCAGCTACGGCAAGGATGTGCGTGGCTTGAACCGCTTGCACCAGTTTGACAAGGTCGAGATCGTGCGCATCGAGCGTCCCGAGGACTCGTATGCAGCCCTTGAGGAGATGAAGAATCACGTCCAGGGCCTGCTCGAGAAGCTCGAACTGCCCTGGCACATCCTGCGCCTGTGTGGTGGCGACATGAGTTTCACTAGCGCCATCACCTTCGATTTTGAGGTGTGGAGTGCCGCCCAGGAGCGTTGGCTCGAGGTGAGTTCGGTGAGCAACTTCGAGACCTACCAGGCCAACCGCCTGAAGTGCCGCTATCGTGGTGACGACAAGAAGCCCCACCTGTGCCACACCCTCAACGGGTCGGCCCTAGCGTTGCCTCGCATTGTGGCTGCCCTGCTCGAGAACAATCAGACTCCCGAGGGCATCCGCATCCCCAAGGCGCTGCAGCCCTACACCGGCTTCGACATCATCGACTGATTGTAGAAGAGGACAACAAGAACAAGCCCGATGTTTGACTTTGATGGTTCAAACATAGGGCTTAATTATAGCTCACGGGGCGGTTAGTGGGCGTCGAGCCAGTTGGTGGCACTGGCGTGGCTGGCGGTGAGGTGCACGCGGCCCTGGTAGGCGGCCTCCATCTCGCCGATGACGATGCGCTGCACTTGGTCGAGCTCGCTGGGTACGACATCGAAGTTCAACTCGTCGTGTACTTGCAGAATCATCTTCGATTGGAGCCCCTCGTCACGGAAACGGCGGTCAATTGCCACCATGGCACGCTTGATGATGTCGGCAGCGGTACCCTGGATGGGTGCGTTGACGGCGTTGCGCTCGCTGAAACTGCGCACTACCGCGTTGCGTGAGTTGATGTCGGGCAACATACGACGGCGGCCTTCGAGCGTAGTGACAAACCCACGCTCACGCGCTTGTTGCACACTGCGGTCGATGTATTCGCGCACCCCAGGGAAGGTGGCGAAGTAGCCGTCAATCAGCATCTTGGCCTCGCTGCGCGGGATGTCCAGCCGTTCGGCCAGCCCGAATGCCGAGATGCCATAGAGGATGCCGAAGTTGGCTGTCTTGGCGCGGCGGCGTTGCTCGGGCGTTACCTGCTCCAGCGGCTCGTGGTAGATGCGTGCCGCAGTCAGGGCGTGGATGTCCTGGTCGTGGGCGAAGGCGTCGAGCATGGTCTTGTCGCCGCTCAGGTCAGCCACCAGGCGCAGCTCAATCTGCGAGTAGTCGGCACTAAAGAACACGTTGCCCTGGGCGGGGATGAAGGCCCGGCGTATCTCGCGGCCCTCGTCGGTGCGCACGGGGATGTTCTGCAGGTTGGGGTTGGTGCTCGATAGTCGTCCCGTGGCGGTGACCGTCTGGTTATAGGTGGTGTGGATGCGGCCTGTGCGCGGGTTGATGAGCTGCGGCAATGTGTCGACATAGGTGTTGAGCAGTTTGCGCTTGCCGCGCAAGTCCAGGATTTTTCCGACGATGGGGTGTCGGCTCTTCAGTTTAGTAAGAATCTCCTCGGTGGTGCTGTATTGTCCCGTCTTGGTCTTTTTCGCCTTGGGGTCGAGTTGGAGTTTGTCAAACAGGATTTGTCCCACCTGTGCGGGTGAGGCAGTGTTAAATGGTTCACCAGCCAGTTGCTGGCACTCCTCCTCTAACGTGTGGATTTGCTCCATCAGGGTCAGCGAATAGGCGTTCAGCGCCTTGACGTCAATGCGTGCTCCTGCCAGTTCCATGCGTGCCAACACTTGCACTAGTGGCAGCTCGATGTCGGTGAGCAGGTGGGTCAGGCCCTCGTCAGCGAGGCGCTGGTCTAGCACGGGTTGTGCCGCCAGATTCAGCATCGCCTGTTCGCCTGCCCAGCGTGTCATGCGCTCGGCAGGCACTTGATCCAGGGGCAATTGCTTGCGCCCCTTGGCACCAATGATCTCTTGCTCGCTCATGGCGGTGTGGTGCAGCAGTTCGGCGGCGATGTCGGCGGTGGTGTGGGTGCGTTCGGGCTGCAGCAGGTAGTGGGCCACGCTTACGTCATAGTAGGGTGCAGTCATTTTTATTCCCGCCACGTCGAGCATCACCATGAGCCGCTTCACGTCGTTGGTGACGATGCATGCCTGGCCCGTGAACAGTGGCTCAAGTGCTTGCAGCATGAATCCCATGCCGTCCATCGGCAGGTAGTAGGCGGTGTCGGTGCCGGAGCACAGGGCGACACCCACCAGCGTGCCGCGCATTGCCTCCTCGCCCATGCTCACCAGGTGCAGACCCACCTGTGGCTCTTGCAACAGTCGCTTGACAAGGTCTTCGGCGGCATAGGTGTCGCTCACCATGGTAAATTGAGAATTGAGAATTGAGAGTTGTGGGCTAGAAGTACTAGATGAGCTAGAGGGGCTAGATATACTAGAGGGTGTGGCTGGCTCATCGAAGAGGGATAGTTGCTCGCCTGCATGCGGCCGCGGAGCTGGTGCAGGTGCAGGTGCCGGTTGTGGTGGCTGGGAGGCAGGCATTGTGCATTGTGCATGATGCATTGTGCATTCATCAATTCCCACATTGGCCTCGCCTTGGTCGATGAGGCGGGCGGTGAATGTGCGGAATTCCAGCTCATTGAACACCTGGCGCAGGGCCTCAAGGTCGGCGGGCTCGCGGCGCAACGCCTCCTCGTTCCAGGCGATGGGCACATCGGTCTTGATGGTGGCGAGGAACTTCGAGAACTTGATTTGCTCCACATTGTTCTCTACCTTGGTTTTGAGGGCACCCTTGAGCTGGTCGGTGCTCTCGAGCAGGTTCTCAATGGAACCGAACTCCTGAACGAGCTTGATGGCGGTTTTCTCTCCCACGCCGGGGCAGCCAGGGATGTTGTCGGCGCTGTCGCCCATCAAGCCCAGCAAGTCGATTACTTGCAGTGGCGAGTCGATGCCATACTTTGCCTTGATTTCTTCGACACCCAGTATCTCGTTCTTGCCAGGATTGTTGATTTTCACTTGATCGGTCACCAGTTGGCCAAAGTCCTTGTCGCCTGTAACCATATAGGTGAAGAACCCGTGTTCCTGAGCCATATGCGCCATTGTGCCGATGACATCATCGGCCTCGTAGCCGTCAACCACAATTACTGGAATGCGATAGGCAGCAAGGATGCGTTTGATATAAGGTACTGCTGTGAGGATGCCTTCGGGCGTCTTGTCGCGGTTGGCCTTGTACTCGGGATAGGCCTCATGCCTGAAGGTCTTGCCACCGGGGTCAAAGCAGACGGCAATGTGCGACGGTTGCTCACGCTTGAGCAGGTCCTGAAGCATATTGACAAAGCCGAACACGGCACTGGTGTCGATTCCGGTGCTGGTGACGCGGGGATTGCGAATCATCGCATAGAACGCCCGAAAGATGAGTGCATAGGCGTCCAAAAGGAGCAATTTTTTTGCTTGCATGATGGGTCTGTTTTCAAAAAACACGATAAAATTAGGACTTTTTGCGCAATTTACGAAATATTTGGTGCGTTTTTTCGGCTTATCACCCATTTATTATGTAATTTTGTGCCCGATTTCAGCACAAATGGTCAAACTTGACGATATCAAACAGACTTTGGCAGCCGACTTGCAACGGCTCAATGCCATCATCGAGGACACCTTGCGCAGCGACACGGTGTTGATGAACTCGATAGTGGCTCGCTACCTCGCCACCAAGGGCAAACAGTTGCGACCTATGCTTACCTTGTTGAGCGGTCGCATCTTTGGTGGCGTGAACGACCGTGTGTTGAATGCCGGTGCAGCCATCGAGATGCTGCACAACGCCTCGCTCATCCACGACGATGTCATCGATCAGGCGCAGCAGCGCCGCGGCGTGGAGACCATCAACAGCGTGTGGAGCAATCATGTGGCGGTGCTCGTGGGCGACTTTTTCGTCACCGGCGCGTTGCGCTGTGCCGTCAAAGCCCGCGATGCTCGCGTGCTCGAAGCACTGGCACTGATGGGTGGTGATTTGTCGTTGGGCGAGATCAACCAGTATGACAATGCGCGCAGCCGCGACATCGACGAGGCGACCTACATGAACATTATCGGCAAGAAGACCGCGTCTTTGTTTGAGTGTTGTGTGGCAGTGGGTGGATATGTCAACGATGCACCCCAGCAGCAGCTCGACGCGCTGTGTCACTATGCACGGCTCTTGGGACTGGTTTTCCAAATCAAGGACGACACCTTTGATTACTATGACGACACCACCGTAGGTAAGCCTACGGGCAACGACTTGCGCGAGGGAAAAATCACCTTGCCGCTCATCTATGCGCTGTCGCGTACCGACTTGCCCGAGCATGAGGCGATGCAGGCACTGGCCCGCAAAGAACAGCTCACGGCTCAGGACATCGACACCCTGGTCGAGTTTGCCAAGCGTGCTGGCGGCATCGACTATGCCTACGACACCATGCAGCGCCTGCGCTGTGAAGCCGACGCCCTGCTCGACATCCTCCCGCCCAGCAACGACATCGACGCCCTGCGCCGCATTTTCCAATACATCATCGCCCGCAACAGTTAGTTCAAATTCAGTTTACAAATAGGCTGATGATTGATAAATACAAAGGGCTTCGCCATCTGGCGAAGCCCTTTGTGAATGGGTTAGAAGGGGCGGCGACCGCCACCGAAGCCGCCACGGCCTCCACCGCCGGGGCCACCAGGACCAAAGCCACGGCCTGGACCCCAGTCATTGTCGCGACCCTTGGGCTGCTCGCCCTTCTTGAATGTGGTGAAGCGGTAGGTGAACGTGATCATGCCGTAACGCGTGAGCGAGTTGTAGGCCACATCCTCGATGTAGTTACCCGTGATGTTGCGCGTGATGCTCTTGCGCTGACCCAGGATGTCGTAGACCGACAGGGTCACGGCGGCCGACTTGTCGCGCAGGAACTGGTAGGCAATCGAGCCATTCCACAACCACTGCTTGGTATCATAGCCCGAGCTGTAACCACTGGTGGCACTGTAGCTCAGGTCGGTCGAGATGACGAGGTCGAAGGGCGCCGAGTAGGTGCCGTTGAACATGCCACCATAGGTGTGCACGACGCGGTTGTTGTTGGTCTGCACGCTGTTGTGCGTGGTTTGGAAGTTGTAGCGCGGACGAATCTCGAGGTCAAATACGCCGTTGCGGAATGCCAGGCCCGGCGAATAGTTGATGCTGAACGACCCACTGCGGTTGATTTGGCCATTGTTATAGCCTTTGGTGGCACTGTAACGGGTGAACAGGTGAGACGAGAAGTACCATGCCTTGCTTGCGCTAAACGGGAAGCTGAGCATGTTCATCGCCATCACGTTCCACACGCCGTTGACGTTGGTGTAACTGGTGGTACGGGCACCTGTCACGGAGTTGTAGTCGGTGGTCGAGATGATGCTGTTCTGCTCAAAGTTTACGTTGGCCATTGCCATGATGCTGCGTTGCGCCATCGACTCAAAGTCCTGGAAGCGCAGGTTCAGGTTGTGTGTGAAGGTCGGCTTCAGCGAGGGGTTACCCACGACGATGTTCAACGGGTTGCTCTCGTCGGCAACAGGCTGCAACTGCGTGATGCTGGGCTGGTTAGAGCGCATGCGGTAGTTGGCGTTCAACGTGCGGGTCTTACTGAACTTATAACGGAAACGAGCATAGGGTGCCAGTGTCCACACCCAGCGGCTGGGGATGTTACGAGCCGAGTTGATGAGGTCGCGGCTGCTGGACATGGCCGAGCTAAGCGTCAGACCCACATTGAGGTTATACTCCTTGCGCACCTGGCGGAAGCCCAGCTGGAACGACTGGTCAAAGAACTTGTTGCGGAACGAG
Organism: Muribaculaceae bacterium; assembly: GCA_016290765.1. Lineage (GTDB taxonomy): Bacteria > Bacteroidota > Bacteroidia > Bacteroidales > Muribaculaceae > Sodaliphilus. Next base: position 772 of record JAEEVE010000074.1, on the reverse strand, counting down.
TTACTCAACCGCTCGTTGAAGTCGCGCGACAGCTCGGGACCCAGTTCGGTTTCCAGGATCTGTGCCATCAGCTGGTTATCGGTGAGCACATAGTCGCCATAGTCGCCAGCAATCTTGCTGCGCAGGGCTGGGCTGTAAAGTACATCCTGCATGGTCACAGGAGCCGACGACACGGCACCGCGCGTGATGTCATACACCATCTTGTCGGCCTCACTGTAGCGGTAACGCGCGCTGTAGGACGCCTCCAGGAAGCGGGCGTTCTTGATGTTGCCCAGCGGCTCGGTCCACGACAGGCGTCCATTGACGCTGTTGGTCTTGCGATCGTTAGAATAAATCTGGTCGATGGTCTCTAGCGAGTCGGTCAGGAAGTAGCGGTTCAGGGTGAAGGTGTTGCCATCCTCGTTGACCTTGCTATAGTTGTAGCGGGTCATGATGCTGGTTGAGCGACCCGGGTGCGAAGCGAACTTGTGGTTGAATACAAACGAGCCGCCGAACTCATAGCTCTTGCCGTCGTTTTTGTAGCTGTTTTGGCTGCTGTTCACCGCAGTGCGTGCGGGGTCGCCTGCCCAGGTACCGCTACCCTCGATGCGAGTACTCTTGCTGAAGTTCAGCGAGAAGTTGGGGCGGAACTCAATGGTGTTGCAGGTGTCAATCTCCCACTTTAGGCGGAAGTCACCACGCAGGTTGTGCCCCTTGTCGCGAGCGTTGGTCGCCGCCTGGTAGTAGCTCGTGCTGTCGGTAAACAAGTACTGGCGGTTGCGCTCGGTGCGTG
>JAEEVE010000073.1 GCA_016290765.1 Muribaculaceae bacterium | reverse complement strand
GTCGCAGCCTGCGTGGTGAGGTGAATTTGCCCAATTCGGTAAATCTGCTGGGTGAACAAGCATTCAGCAACTCCTGGCATATCACCTCTGCTCATCTGCCAGGCGATGCCACGGTGGAATCGAGTGCTTTCTATAGTGTGCCGCTCTTGCGCTCGGTCGACATCCCCGATGGATGCAAAGTGGGACCTTGGTGCTTCACGGATGCGCAAAGTCTTACCGATTTGCTCATGGGCGACAATGTGTCATTGGCAAGCTACGCGTTTTCTTATTGCAGCGCATTGGAGCAGGTGACGTTGCCCCGGTTGTTGCCAAATATCGAAGATGGTATTTTCTATCAATGTGGATTGAAGCAGATTCAATGGCCTGATGTGATGCGCGTGCGAGAGACCAGCAGCAATTACACCATCAATGTTGATGCTTTCCGGGGCAGTGAATTCCAGGTAGTGGACATCCCAGAAGGGGTGACGCACCTCTTGAGCAATGCTTTTGCCGACAATCCACAGCTGGAAATGGCTATTCTGCCCGATGGGATGGTGCAGGTTTATATGTCGGCTTTTAACCGATGTCCACAACTCAGGGCCATCTATAGCAAGGCCACAAATCCAGCTTTGATGCTTTGGGATCCTTCACCAGAGATGAGTCAGAGCGTAACACTCTATGTCCCGGTGGGCACTAAGGCTACCTATGAGTCGCGCCGAGGCTGGAAGGAGTTTGAAAACATTATCGAGATTGACGAATTCCCTTATTCGGGTGTCGAAGACAAAACTGTTCCTATAGGAGACAATGGCATTTACTACAATCTGCGCGGAATTCGTGTCAACAATCCATCGCATGGTCTCTATATCCATCAGGGCAAGGTGGTGGTAGTGCCATAGAGTTTTTTCTCATTGTTGACTCATCTACACTGGTCATCTGGCAGAATCTGCTTGATGGCCATTTTTTTCTACAAAATGTTTGTAATTTTAGTTTTTTTGTCTATCTTTGCCACAAAAAATTGAGTAAAAGATGATGAACCAGTGCGAGGAGAAACTGCGAGGGGACAACTGGTTACAGCGTGTCTACTACTTCTATGTCGACGGTTTCCGGGCCATGACATTGGGGCGGACCCTGTGGCTGATCATCGCCATCAAGGTGATTGTCTTCTTTGTCATCCTGCGCTTCATCTTCTTCCCCAACTATCTCAACACCAAGGCCTCGACCGATGAGCAAAAGGCCGAGTATGTCCGCCAACAAATGGTGAAGCCGGAGCCCCCTGCCTCCGCAGTCCCCCCAGCCCCCTAAAGGGGGACGTGCATTATAAATTTTGCATTGTGCATTATGAATTGAATAAAATGAACGAACTAACAACACTTGTCGACTGGTCGAGAGCGCAATTTGCCCTCACAGCCATCTACCATTGGCTCTTCGTGCCGCTCACTCTTGGTTTGGGCGTGATTGTAGCCATCATGGAGACTTTGTATTACCGCTCGCGCGACGAGAAGTGGCTCGCGACGACCAAGTTCTGGATGACCATCTTTGGAATTAACTTTGCCATTGGTGTCGCCACCGGCATCATCCTGGAGTTTGAGTTCGGTACCAACTGGAGCAATTACAGCTGGTTTGTAGGGGACATCTTCGGTGCCCCACTCGCCATCGAGGGCATCCTCGCTTTCTTTATGGAGTCGACCTTCATTGCCGTGATGTTTTTCGGTTGGAAGAAGGTTAGCCCCCGTTTCCACCTGGCTTCCACCTGGCTCACCGCTATCGGTGCAAGCCTGAGCGCCTTGTGGATTCTGGTGGCGAATGCCTGGATGCAATATCCCACAGGTTGCGAGTTCAACCCCGCCACCATGCGCAACGAGATGACCTCGTTTTGGGCGGTTGCATGCTCGCCTATGGCTTTAACTAAGTTCTTCCACACCGTGCTCAGCGCTTGGACGCTGGGTGGCGTGTTTGTTGTAGGCGTGTGTGCCTGGATGCTAATTAAGAAGCGCAATGTCGAGCACTGCCAGCGCAGCCTCAAGATTGGCGCATGGGTAGGTGTCATTGGCATCATCCTCACCAGCATCACGGGCGACACCAGCGCAGTCACCGTTGCCAAATATCAGCCCATGAAACTCGCCGCCATGGAGGGACTTTACAAGGGCGACTTCAAGCAGAGCATCGTGGCTGCTGGGGTGCTCAACCCAGCCAAGACGGTCAGCAACGATGAAGATCCATACTTGTTTGACATCTCAATTCCATACGGCCTGTCGTTCCTTGCCACACACGACTTCAACGCCTTTGTTCCTGGCATTCAGGATATCATCGCTGGCGTGAGCTTTGATGCCAACGGCGACAGTGTCAACACCGTCTCATATGCCGAGCGCATAGAGCGCGGCAAGGCGGTGCAGGAGATGCTCGCGCAGTATGACGTGGCGCATCGTGCTGGTGACAAGGTGATGACCGACAGTCTACATACCGTCATCAACCGCGACATGCAGTACTTCGGCTACGCCTACCTGGATTCTCCCGAAGAAGCCGTGCCCAATGTGCCCATGACGTTCTACACTTTCCACCTGATGGTGACCATTGGTGGTTATCTGGTGTTGTTCTTGCTGCTTGCGCTGCTGTTTGTCTACAAGCCCAAGATTTTGGAGAAAGCCCGCTGGAGCAAGTGGTGGTACTGGCTGTGCATCGTCACCATCCCGCTGACCTATCTGTGCAGTGCTGCCGGATGGATTGTTGCCGAGGTGGGACGCCAGCCCTGGACTATCCAGGATCTGATGCCTAACAAGGTGGCCATCAGCGACCTCAATGCCGGCTATGTGCAGTTGACGTTCTGGATCTTTGCCGTACTGTTCACCGCGCTGCTCATTGCCGACATCAGCATCATTTGCCGTCAGGTGAGCAAAAAGTCGCAAGAAGACCTCAACAAGGCGTAAACCTCTAAAAACAGTAAGGAAATGGAAACATATAACCTCTTACAAAACTACTGGTGGCTCATCATGTCGGTGCTGGGAGCGCTGTTGGTGTTCATGCTGTTTGTGCAGGGTGGGCAGTCGATGCTCTTTCACTTCACTGGCGAGAGCCGCAACTTGCTCACTCACTCGCTGGGGCGCAAGTGGGAACTGACGTTCACCACGTTGGTGACCTTTGGTGGAGCGTTCTTCGCCTCGTTCCCATTGTTCTACTCCACCAGTTTTGGTGGAGCCTATTGGTTGTGGATGCTCATCTTGCTGAGTTTTGTCATCCAGGCCATCAGTTATGAGTATCGTGCCAAGCAAGGCAACGTCTATGGTCGCAATTTCTACGATGTGCTTTTGCTCATCAACGGCATTGTCGGCCCCATTTTATTGGGTGTGGCCGTTGCCACGATGTTCTTCGGGGCTGAGTTCACCGTCACCAAATCTAACATTCTCAATGTTGAGTCATCGGCCATCAGCACCTGGGGTCCGTTGCACGGACTGGAGGCCATCGGTGCTTGGCGAAACTTGTTGTTTGGAGTGATGGTCTATTTCTTGGCTGCATCGCTGGCATCACTCTATTTTATCAACAATATCAACGATGACGACATCCGTCGGCGCACGCGCCGGCTTCTCAGCATCAACGCACCCCTCTTTGTGTTGTTTTTCCTGTGGGTGGTGGCTAATATTCTTACTGCTGGCGGTGTGGAGATTGATGCCGAAGGCAACGCCCAGTGGGTTGATTTTAAGTACCTGCACAATTATCTGGACATGTGGTGGGCGCTGGTGGTGTTGCTCATTGGCGTGGTGTTGGTGCTCTATGGCCTGGGTCGCACGTTGCTCAAGAAGGAATACACCCGCGGCATCTGGCCTGTGGGCATTGGCACTGTGTTGGTTGTGCTCACGCTATTCTGGGTGCTGGGCTATAACAACACGGCCTATTACCCGTCGCTGCTCGATGTGCAGTCGTCGTTGACCATTCGCAACAGTTCGTCAAGCGAGTTTACCCTTACCGCCATGAGCATCGTGAGCGTCCTTGTGCCGTTTGTCCTGGGCTACATCGCCTACTGCTGGCGTGCTATGGACCGCAAGAAACTCACCCGCGACGAAATCGCAGAGAATTCTCATTATATTTAAAAATAGATTTAGACAATGAAAAAAACTATCTTTTTACTCTTTACTTTCTGGGCATTTGCTGTCAGCTTCACCGTCAATGCTGACCCGGCCTATTATCTGATTGGTCAATTCAATGAATGGGACCAGAACGCAACAGTACCGTTTGTTCTTCAAGACGACGGCTCGTTTGTGCTGACTCAAACCTTCAGCGGCTTGTTCAAGGTCAAGAATGAGAATGGCGACTGGTTGGGCGGCCAAGCCAATAACCAGGATGGCAACCAATGTGTGCTTACTTATGATAACCCAAGTGCCGATTTGATTGATGGCGCAAACTTTTTTATTGTCGGAAGTGATGCCGAATATACATTGACCATCGCCAATGGCGTGCTCACCGTGATGGGTCTCCCTGAGCATGCTTACTATTTGTATGGCAAACAATTCAGCAACTGGGGTGAACCGATTGCTTTCACCGAGCTGAAAGATGGTTCGTTTACGCTGACTCGTACCATCAGCGGCCTTTTCAAGGTTGTGAACGAGAAGGGTAACTGGTATGGTGGTAATACTGAGGACGGAAGCGACTACTGGCTTACTTCCGAGAACCCAAGTGTCACACTTTCTACTTCGGGATCTAACCTGTTCTTCAACGGAGGGGCTGCTTGCTATACGCTGACCATTGCTGATGGCGTGCTCACCGCGACTGGATTCGGAACACCGCCAAGACCGCATGATCCTAAAGCTGAAGACTGGATTGACTATGGTTGGTTCGAATACGAGGATCCCGAAACTGGGGAGATAAAGGGCTTTGGTGGTGGCTATTTTCAGTTCTCGATTGTAACAGAGAATAAAAATCATCTTCAGCCTGTTGCAGATGACTGGACCTACAAAAAGGAAGATAATGAAGAGTATTACTCTCTTCTTGATCCTAATAAGGTGACTTACAGTATTTTTACTGATTATGACAAGCTTCTTACTTTCATGCCCGAGGATTTTACCACAACTATGTATGATGGTGATGGTAATCCTATTGTGGTGTGTGATATTCCTGAGCCTACAACTGAAATTCCGTTTAATTTCTTGGGTGAGAGTCACTCATTCTTTGAATATGGAGATATTTTCTTTGAAACCAAAAAGTTCTCTAATGAAGTTGAAGGACAGGAGCCATTCTTCAAATACCGTATTGGCATTCAGGTTCACTACACGGTGGATGGAGTGAAGAGCTCCTCAAATATTGTTTATCTTTATCCTTTTGATGAGTATCCCGAGATTCCTGTCCTCAAAGGCGATGTAAACTTTGACGGAAAAGTCGACGTGACCGATGTCAACATCCTGGTCAATATTATCTTGGGCAAGGACAGTGCCGATAAGTACGATGGCCGTGCTTATATCACCGAGGGTGATACCAATGTTGATGTGAGCGACGTGAACGAGGAGGTCAATATTCTGCTTGGCAAGACCTCCAAATAGTCAATTATGAAATACGCATTAGTCACTGGCGCGTCGCGAGGCATCGGGCGCGCCATCGCCCTGCGACTGGCGCAGGACGGGATGCCCGTGGTCATCAACTACCGTAACAACCACGAGGCGGCACAAGCCGTCAAAAAAGAGATTGAAGATGCTGGCGGAACGGCTGAATTGTTGCCATTCGACGCTGCCAACCCCAGTGCCATCGATGCCGCCATCGACCAGTGGGAGGAGAATCATCCCGATGACCATGTGGCGGTATTGGTCAACAACGCAGGCATCCGCCGTGACAACGTCATGTTCATGATGGGCGACGACGAGTGGCACCAGGTACTCGACACCACCCTCAACGGGTTCTTCTACCTCACGCGCCGTCTGCTCAAGCACATGATGCCACGCCGCCGTGGTGGACGCATCGTCAACATCGCGTCGCTCTCGGGTGTGAAGGGTATGCCTGGACAGACCAACTACAGCGCGGCCAAGGCGGCACTCATCGGTGCCACCAAGGCGTTGGCGCAGGAGGTAGCGGGAAGGCAAGTAACGGTCAACGCTGTCGCACCAGGTTTTATCGAGACCGACATGACCCGAGACTTGCCGCAGGACGAGCTCAAGCGCTTGGTGCCTATGGGTCGTTTCGGCAAGCCCGACGAGGTTGCCGCACTTGTGGCGTTCCTAGCCAGCGACCAGGCCAGCTACATTACCGGCGAGGTCATCAACATCAATGGCGGCCTCTATACCTGATTTTTTGACGTCACCATGCAACTATTCGACTTGATCTGCGTTTAAGTAGAAAACAAGTCTTAAAAGAAAATGAAAAAACTAATTCTTGCACTCACGTTGATCGTGACATGCGCCCTCATTGTAGGAGCGCAAGATGTGGTCTACCTGAAGAATGGCAGTGTCGTCTATGGCTCAGTCATCGAGACCATCCCCAATGAGACAGTTAAAATCCAGGCCGAAGACGGTCTCGTCTACGTGTACCAGTTGGCCGATGTCGACCGCATCGTGCACGACTCCACCTATTCTCCTGTCGAGCGCTTCTACGAGCCTCAGGTGTTAGAACCCGCCGTGCGTGAAGATTATCTTCAGCGAGGCTTCCGCGGTATCGCTGATCTGGGACTCCATGCCGGACTTGTAAATGACTTGGACAACGCGCAATTTAGTGCAGCGGTGACGCTGGGATATCAGGTGAACCGCTTCTTCTTCATCGGTGCCGGTATCGCACCCGCATTGTGGGTCTACGACTGGGATCGCCGTGAGTACGACCGTCATTGGGACTATGATTACTATTACAACCGTGATTACAAGACGGCGTTTGTCCTGCCCATCTATGGTGCGTTGCGCTTTGACTTCATCAATGCCAAAGTTTCACCTTTCTTGGATCTGCGCGGTGGCTATAGCGTGACCGACCAGTGTCGTGGTGCGTATGCGTATCTCGGTGCTGGTGTGCGCATCCGTCGATGCAGCATCTCAGCAGGGTGGACCTACCAAGGTTTTGAGAAAGGCTTCTACCCCGACAACATGGGACTCTTAAGCATCCGGGTGGGCTTCGAGTTCTAGTCCATTTGAACGCGAATCCCTCAAGTTTTTTACCGCGAGTCATGCGAAACAATTTTCTCTCTGTTTCGCATGATTCGCGGTTGTTTTGCGTTGTTTTGTGTTTTTTTGCTACCAATTCTGGCGGTAGTCTTGAAGAAATGTTAAATGCAGAACGAAAATTCTTAATTCTTAATTCTTAATTCTTAATTAAATTGTACTTTTGCACCCGATTTTGCACTCTGCTCTCAAAATAGCCCTTGACAAGGCAATGGAGAGAACGGAATGATTTTGTATTCTCTCATTTAGAGACATTATTCTTAGTTTTTGTCTATTATATGAAAAGAAGAGTGGTCATCACGGGCATCGGCATTTGGTCGTGTCTGGGTACCAACATAGATGAAGTGCGTCAGTCACTGTACGACGGTAAGTCGGGCATCGGTCTGGACCAGGAGCGCCTGGACTATGGCTATCGCTCAGGGCTGGTCGGCATAGTCAAGACGCCCGAACTAAAGCGCCTGCTCGACCGCCGCATTCGCACTGGTCTGTCCGAGGAGGCGGCCTTTGCCTACATGGCAAGCAAGGCGGCCTTTGAGGGCGCTGGCATCGATGACCAGTACTTGCGCGACAACGAGGTGGGCGTGATTTTTGGCAACGACTCCTCGGCGGGTGCCGTGGTCAAGAGCGCCAAAATTATGGAAGAGGAACACGACACCGCTATGATTGGCTCGGGACTGATTTTCCAGGGCATGAACTCGACGGTGAACATGAACATGCACACCATCTTCCACCTGCGTGGCATCAATTTCTCGGTCAGTTCGGCTTGCGCCAGCGGATCACATTCAATCGGTCTGGGTTACCTGCTCATTCAGCAAGGGCTGCAGGACGTCATCCTGTGCGGCGGAGCCCAGGAGGTGAACATCTACGCCATGTCGTCGTTCGATGCGCTCAACGCGTTCTCGACCCGCATGGACGAGCCCACTCGCGCCTCGCGACCCTTTGACCGTGACCGTGACGGTCTCATCCCCAGTGGCGGTGCGGCAGCGCTCATCCTTGAGGACTATGACCACGCGGTGAGGCGCGGTGCTACCATCCTCGCCGAGGTGTGTGGATATGGCTTCTCGAGCAACGGTGGCGGCATCAGCGAGCCTAGCGAAGTGGGTAGCATGGTCGCTATGGAGCGTGCGCTCAAGGATGCCCAACTCACCCCTGCCGACATCGACTATATCAATGCACATGCTACATCCACCCCCAAAGGTGACATGTACGAGGCCATTGCCCTTGACAGGCTGTTTAAGGGTGAGCACGCCCTGATCTCGAGCACCAAGTCGATGACGGGACACGAGTGCTGGATGGCAGGTGCTAGCGAGGTGGTGTACTCCATCATCATGATGCATCACAACTTTGTGGCACCCAACATCAACCTCGACAACCGCGATGAGTACTCCGAGCCCCTGAATCTGGCTGAGCGCACCATTGACACCCAAGTCAACACCATCCTCAGCAACTCGTTTGGCTTCGGCGGTACCAACTCGGCCCTCGTTCTCAAGAAATAATACGATTTTATGGATAGAAAAGAGATAGAAGAGAAACTGACAAACTTCCTCGTCGACGAGTTTGAAATCGATGAGGAGAAGATATTTCCCGAGGCAAAACTGAAGGAAGATCTAGAGATTGACAGTCTCGACTTTGTTGATATCGCCGTGATGGTCGAGAAGACCTTTGGCTTCAAGATGCGTCCCGAGGAGATGACCGATGTCAAGACCCTCGAGAAGTTCTGCGACTACATCCAGGCGAAAATGAAGTAAGCACCAGTCATGGACGAGCAACACGGTTCCATCACCCACCTGCCGCAGCGACAAGAGTTTGTCATGGTCGATCAGGTGCTCACCCACGGTGAGGCTGATGCCGTGGTGCAATTCGTGGTCCGGCCCGGCAATCTGCTCCTTGATGGAGACCTGTTTTCTGCAGCAGGTATCATCGAGAACATGGCGCAATCATGCGCCTCGACGATGCGGTGCATCAGCGCCAATAACAAAGCCTTGCAAGGGCTGCAGCATGACGCGATGTCACGCATCTGGACCATTGGAGACATCAAACAGGTAAAGATTCTGCGTTACCCGCGCTGCAATGAGGTGCTCAACACCCATGTACGCATCGTGCTGAACATGTACCCGCTGATGATGACCGCGGTCGAGACATGCGTCGGCGACGAGACCATCGCCACGGCACGCATTGCCCTGGCAATGACCGGACAAGAGTTTGTCTCGTCTACTTAATTCCCTTTAACCCTGTAACTACTTAACTACTAGATGATAATGGAAGAACTTATTCAAGAACTCAAGGAAGGAATCATCGAAGTGCTCAACCTGGATGGAGTCACTCCTGACGATATCGATGCCAATGCGCCCCTGTTCGGTGGCGATCTTGGACTCGACTCAATTGACGCGCTCGAACTCATTGTGCTGCTGGACAAGAAGTACGGCATCAAGCTCAAAGACCCCAGTGAGGGAAAGAAAGTGTTCCTTTCGGTCGCTACGATGGCAAAGTTCGTCAGCGAGAACCGTACAAAGTAATGGTGGATGATTGAACCCATCTATATCACCGGCGCTGGTGTCGTGTCGGCAATCGGAGTGGGCAAGGAACAGACCTTGTCAGCACTGAATGCCGGCACGACGGGCATTGGCGCTATGGCCTATCTCGACTCCTGTCACCGAGACATTCCGGTGGGCGAAGTAAAGTTGAGCAACGACGAGATGGTGAAGATGCTTGGCGTGGACAACGACCCGTTGTTCACGCGCACTGCATTGTTGGGTCGCCTCGCTCTACGTGAGGCGCTCGACCAAGCCGCACTGACGCGAGACATGCTCGCACAGGTGCATCTGGTGTCGTCGACGACGGTGGGTGGCATGGACCGCCGCGAGCAGAATCATGCCCAGGAGAAGGCATGCGACCACTTGCATGCCTTGATGGGTACGCACAGTTGCGGAAACTCCACCCAGATGATTGCCGCGCAGTTTGGGCAGTTCGCCTCGTTGTCGACGGTCTCCACCGCTTGCTCATCGGCGACCAATGCGGTCATCACAGGAGCAAACATGCTGCGGTGCGGACTTGCCGACATTGTTGTCGTGGGTGGCTCTGAGAGTCTTTCAAAGTTCCACCTCAATGGCTTCAATGCATTGATGATTCTCGACCGTCAGCAGTGCCGACCCTTCGACCGCGACCGCGCCGGACTGAACCTGGGCGAGGGCGCTGCCTATCTGGTTCTGGAGACTGCTCGTTCGGTCGAGGCGCGTGGTGTCACACCATTGTGCCGCCTTGCAGGATATGGCAACGCCTGCGACGCTTTCCACCAGACGGCCTCGTCGCCCGATGGCGAAGGCGCTTACCGCGCTATGAGCGAGGCACTGGAGATGGCTGGCATGAAGCCCGCCGACATTGACTACATCAACGCGCATGGCACGGGTACACCCAACAACGACCTGAGCGAGAGCCAGGCCATCAAACGGCTGTTTGGACCAGAAATTCCGCCCGTGTCGTCGACCAAGTCTTTCACGGGACACACGACCAGTGCGTCGGGAACCATCGAGGCGGTCTTCTGCCTGTTGGCACTTGAACACCAATTCTTGCCCA
>JAEEVE010000072.1 GCA_016290765.1 Muribaculaceae bacterium | reverse complement strand
CAGTGACAAACAGACAGAAAGTGAGAAGAAACTAAGTTGTGGCGCGACTGTTGGAGTTGCGAACCTATATTTGAACTATTTTTATGATTACCAAACTGCTTTACGCTATTTGTTGAAAGCAAAGGAGATTGCAACAAATAATAGAATTGGGACAGCATTAGCTGCAATAGAAGAAGCAATGGCTATATTACAAGCTGGAAGAATAGAACTCGAAAGCAATTATTCAAATTCCCCTGAAATAATTGAATTATTTAAAAAGTCTTTCAGTTTGGCCTTTAAGAATCATCGTTTTGAGACAGCTTGTTTAGCTTTCGGTAATTTGGCATATGCCGCTATGAAATATGGGCATGTTAGGGAAATTGGGAATGAACTTCAAGCTTTTCATACGCTTGAAATTCCAGATGACTTTGTCTACAAAACATATTTCCAAAAATTGTGTGATGGCATCATGGCCTTTAGAAATGGTGAGTATCAAGAGGCTTTAGACATTTTCAAGCAGTTAGAGCATCTCTTGCCACAAAACGTGAGTCCACAAAGTATTGCCAACGACCTATCTATGGTACATATTCTCAAATATGTCGTGTTACTATCACTCAATCGTGATAAAGAGGCATTACAAGAATTGGATAAGGCTGAATCCATAGCTCTGAATAAGAATCTTCAGTATGGCGTGATAGAGTTTCTGCGGATGAAGCAGGAATATTACGAGACCCATGGCAACGCGGAGATGGCTAAGGACTACAAATTGAAGTACTTTGAGGCGAAGGATGAGTTTATCAACCGCAGCAAGTTGTTGAGCGTGGAGCAGCAAAAATTCCTGATTGAACTGGAAGAAATGGGCGAGGAGGTCAAGAATCTAGAAACGCAAAAGCGCATGCGCGACCTGGTGATAGCGGGCATCGCCGTCCTTACCCTGCTGGTCATCGCCGCCTTGATATTTTTGTGGCGCAACTACCAGAACACCAAGCAGCGAAACCTCATTCTCTACCAAAAGAACCAGGAACTACTGGCATTGGAGCAAGAACGAAACATGCCGGCCGAGAAATACAAGAGCAGTCCGATGGATGAGCAAGCCAAGGACGAGCTGTTGCAGCGCATCCATCATGTCATGGAAAACCATGATGAGATTTATGATGAGGGATTCACACTCGACCAACTGGCGGGGTTGATTGACGCCAACCCAAACTATGTGTCACAGGTCATCAACGAAAAGAAAGGATGCAATTTCAAGGCATTTATCAATGATTACAAAATCAAGGAGGCCTGCCGTCGGCTGAGTGACCCAGACAAATATAGTACCTATACTATCGAGGCCATCGGGCAGAGCGTGGGCTTCGGGTCACGCACACATTTCTACGCTATCTTCAAGAAGGCAACTGGCATGACACCCGCCGCCTACCAGCGCATTGCCCGCGAGAAAACCCCCGGATAATAGGGCCGCTTATTGGCCTTTGTGGTAGCCGTGGACGAGGCGGTACTTGCGAACGTCGCGGAACAGGTCGGTGGCGTAGACAAAGTTGTTCAAATCGTCGTTGTCTTGGTTGTAGATCTCGTCTTTGGTGCCTATCCACCCCACATGGCCCTTGTTGATAAACACGATGTTCTCGCCGATGCCCATCACCGAGTTCATATCGTGGGTGTTGATGATGGTGGTGATGTTGAACTCGTGAGTGATGTCGCTCAGCAGTTCGTCAATGACGATGGAGGTCTTGGGGTCCAGACCCGAGTTGGGCTCGTCGCAGAACAGGTACTTGGGGTTCAAGGCAATGGCGCGTGCAATGGCGGCGCGCTTCTGCATGCCGCCCGAGAGTTCGCTAGGGTACTTGTTCTCGCTCCCAGTGAGGTTCACGCGGTCGATACAGAACTGCGCCCGCTCGCGTTGCTCCTCCTGGCTCATGCTCGAGAACATCATCAACGGGAACATAACGTTGCCCATCACCGTCTCGCTGTCGAACAGGGCCGAACCCTGGAACAGCATGCCAATTTCCTTGCGCAACTCCTTCAACTGCTTGCGGTCCATCTGCGTGATGTCACGGCCGTCATAAAGTATCTGGCCCACATCGGGCTTGAACAGGCCCACGATATTCTTGACTAGCACAGTCTTGCCCGAACCACTTTGGCCGATAATCAGATTGGTCTTGCCATCGTAGAATGTGGCGTCGATGCCGAACAGCACCTGCCGGCGCTTTCCCGCCTCGTCAAATGATTTTTCTACTCCCTTAACTTCTATCATGAGTTGTCTGTTTTTTTAGTCCTTGTCGTTTTCGAAAAAGAGCATTCTGCTCCACTCCTTAACTCTTAACTCCTTAACTATTGCAGCATCAGCTTGGTCAGAATCACATCGGCCACGAGGATCATGATGTTGCTCATCACCACAGCGTCGGTGCTGGCTTTGCCCACCTCGACCGAGCCACCCTGGACGGTGTAGCCATAGTAGGACGAGATGCTTGAAATAATGAATGCAAAGAACAACGACTTGATGAGCGCAAACCACACGTACCACTCGATGAACATCGTCTGGATACCAAATATGTAGGTGCTGGGGTCAACGATGCCCGTGAGGATACAAATCAGATAGCCACCAAACAAACTGGTAGCCATGCAGGTAATCACCATGAACGGCATGATGGTGATTAACCCCAATACCTTGGGCATCACCAGAAAATTGGCCGAGTTAATGCCCATGATGTCCAGGGCGTCAATTTGTTCGGTCACGCGCATGGTACCTATCTCACTGGCGATGTTCGACCCAATCTTGCCCGAGAGAATAAGGCACAAAATGGACGATGAGAACTCCAGCAAGATAATCTCACGCGTGGTCATGCCCACTGTGTAACGTGGCAGCAGCGGGTTGCTGATATTGAGCTTGATCAGGATGGTGCAAAGTGAGCCGATAAACAGCGATACAATCAAGATCAATGGTATCGAATCCAGACCCAGTTTGGCAATCTCATCGGTATAGCGGCGGAAGAAAACCTTCCACTTCTCAGGTATGCCGAAACTGCGCCACATGAACATGCAGTAGTTCCCAAAGCGATTAAGTGATTTTGTCAGTAACATTTATCTTTTTGATTTATAAAAGGTTCTCATCTATCAGGTTGTGCAGGATAGCATAGACCGTGAGGCCTGCCACACTCTTGATGCCTGTCTTGTGCATGATGTTCTTGCGGTGCGAGATAACCGTGTGAACCGACACGTTCAACTGGTCGGCAATCTCCTTGTTGGTCATGCCGCGAGCCACTTGTACCAATACGTCGGTCTCGCGCCGCGACAACTCATAGCTGGCCGATGTACTCGCTGTGTCGCGCGGAGAGTGTGCCACATGAGTAAGCATCTCGCCGATGACACCACGACTGTCGCGGATGTCGATTACGCCGTCATAGCGCTTAAGCACTAAGGGCTCGACATACTGGTAGACCAGGGCCACCACGGGGATGGCTTCCTCGCCCAGCAGTTGGGCGGGCTGGCTGGCGAGGGTGGGGTTGAGCACGATAACATCGGGCTTGCCTGTAACCAGACGTTCGGGTAAGCCATCCAGACTGGATAGCGGGGGCAATACCTTGAAGCGCGTCTGGGCAGATAGCAAGCTTGTCAATCCCTCGACAATTACCTCCGATGGCTCAATGATGAGCACGCGTGTTTTCATTGCACACTCCTTTCCAGGTGCATCACATAGGGCACCATCACTTTTTCCTCAACAAGACTGTGGCGGTTCAAGTCTAGAGACAGTTGCAGAATGTCGTACACCACGTCAACCATGTCGTCACTAGTTGCGCTCTCGGGCAGATACTTGAAGATAATCTGCACCAGGTCGCTAAGCTTGTCCTCGAGGTTGCCGTGGTTCTCCACAAAGTCGCGCATGCGATAACTTGAGTCGCTGTGACCTGACTGCAACGCCTCGATGTGGCGGAATACTGTCCCCTCCTCGTGACCGAAGTGGTCTAGTACTTCGGTCTTATATACCTCAAAGAAACGCGTCAGCGCAGCGCCCACACGTTCAGGCAAATGCTCGACGATGCGGCCCAGGTGGTGCTCAATGTGCGGTAGGCGCTTGTGCACATAGTAGTCGTGTGAGTTGCGCAGATAGGGGACCAACCCCAACATATCGGTCGAGGTTACCTCCTCGGCCGATGGCTCATAATGCGCGTTACTATACACATTACTGATCAGCAAGAAAAAGCCCGGGTCAACACCATGGCGGCGGCAAACGTCGCCTACCGAATGGTCGCCGAACCCCAACGCGATACCCATGCGTTGAAGCATCATCACCAGTTCGGCATGAGCCGTGATGAGCTCGCTCATCTTCATTGTCGTGTCATTCATCTTATATCAATTGAGGGTCTTTCTAGAAATTCTAGACAATCAAGATGCTCTAAAGAATCTTAACAATCTAGTAGTTCAAAACTGCAAAGTTAGTATTTTCTTGCCAATGCGGCAAATAAATCGTGCAAATCACCATTTTTGATCAAATATTTTCCCCATCTGCGCCACCGTAACAAGTTTTTTTGTAACTTTGTCGGTTAGATTGAGAGTTGGGTCTACTTAACTCCCTTTTACAACTATAACTACTTAACTACTAAAGTTATGATTATCATCGGTATCGCTGGCGGCACAGGGTCGGGAAAAACCACTGTGGTGCGCAAAATCATGGAACGTCTCCCACAGGGCGAGGTGGGCATCATCTCGCAGGACAACTACTACAAGGACTCGAGCCATATCCCACTGGAAGATAGGAAAAAAATCAACTTTGATGAGCCCGCAGCATTCGATTGGGATCTCCTGCTCAAACACTTGCAGCAGCTCAAGCAAGGCAAGTCAATCGAGATGCCTACTTATTCTTACATCACCAGCACGCGTCAGGAAGAGACGATTCCGATGGGACCCCACGAGGTGGTGGTCATCGAGGGCATCCTCGTACTCAGCGACAGGCGATTGCGCAACATGATGGACATCAAGGTGTTTGTCGATGCCGATGCCGATGACCGGCTCATACGTGTCATCGCACGCGACTGCATTGAGCGTGGGCGCACAGCACAAGAAGTTATTGATCGCTATCAAAGCGTGCTCAAGCCCATGCACATGTTGCACATTGAGCCGTGCAAGCGATATGCCAACATCATCGTTCCCGAGGGTGGGCACAACGAGGTGGCAATCAACATGATTACCGATTACATCAAGGCAAAACTCACAAAATAACCTGCACCCATGGCGATGAAGCTACCCTGGCCTAAGAAGAAGCCCGCCTCCGATGCGGCGAAGGATATCGTGAAACCTGGCAGTAAGGAGGTTGCAGAAAGACTACACAAGTCGGGCGATGAGGGCACGCTCGTGCTCACCACCGACAAACTGGTGAAGAAATACCGTCAGCGAACGGTGGCCAACCAGGTGTCAATCGAGGTGCATCAGGGCGAGATCGTAGGATTGCTTGGACCTAACGGAGCTGGCAAGACCACTACTTTCTACATGACCACTGGTTTGGTCGCACCCAACTCGGGCCGTGTCTTTCTCAACGATGTGGATATTACTGGATTGCCCGTTTACAAGCGGGCTCAGTTGGGCATTGGCTATCTTCCGCAGGAGGCTTCGGTGTTCCGCGCGCTCACCGTCGAGGACAACCTGAGGCTGGTGCTGGAAATGACCGACACCACACCCGAGCAGCAGAAAGAGATGCTGGAACAACTCATCGCAGAACTCCACCTCGAGAAGGTGCGCAAGAACGTGGGCAACCGCCTCTCTGGTGGCGAACGTCGTCGATGTGAGATTGCCCGCTGCCTTGCCATCAATCCGCGCTTCATTATGCTTGACGAGCCTTTTGCCGGCGTCGACCCCATTGCCGTAGAGGACATCCAGAGCATCGTATACAAACTCAAGTCGAAGAACATCGGCATTCTCATCACTGACCACAACGCGCCCGAGACGCTAAGCATTACCGACCGTGCCTACCTCCTTTTCGAGGGAAAAATCCTCTTTGAGGGAACCAGCGAGGAGCTTGCCGTTAACCCCGTCGTCCGCGAAAAATACCTCGGCACCAATTTCGTTTTCCGCCGCAAGCAATTCGACTAAACGCAAGAAATAAAAATTTCTTAGGGCCAAGGCGGAGCCCTGGCCCTAATTGTTAAAAATCACATACATGAAAAAATAATTGCGCATTGTGCATTGTGCATTGTGCAATTATTACTACCTTTGCCGCGCTTTTTGAGAAACTCTCAAGTTTCCCAGTGTGATGGGAAATTAAGGCAAACTTAATTTTTAGTAACACAACAACTTAACTGAAATGAAGACTTTTCAACTGAATGCTGAGCCGAGAACTGACCTCGGCAAGAAGGCCGCTAAGGCCCTGCGCAAAGAGAACAAGATTCCCGTGGTGCTCAATGGCGGCAAGCTCGTCGAGCTCAAGGATGGTAAGTATGAAGGAACCCTCCTCCCTGGCGAGAAGGTCGTTCCCATCGGACGTGACGGCAAGGCCATCATCACCACCGACCTCGTGGTGAACGCTGCCGATGTGCGCAAGCTCATCTACACTCCCGAGATTTTCGTGATTGACCTGAACGTGAATGGCCAGGTTAAGAAGGCCGTTCTCAAGGATATCCAGTTCCACGCAGTGAGCGACGCTATCATGCATATTGACCTGCTCGAGGTCTATGAGGACAAGCCCGTCGTCGTCGAGGTGCCCGTGCACGTCGAGGGACACGCTGTCGGTGTGAAGGCCGGTGGTAAGCTCTACTTGTCGATGAAGAAGGTGAAAGTTCGTGGCCTCTACAGCAAGATGCCCGAGACCATTATGCTCAACGTCAGCGAGCTCCAGATTGGTCAGGCCATCAAGGTCCGCGATCTGCACTTTGACGACTTCGAACTGGTCAGCGCCAAGGATCTGGTCATCACTGGTGTCAAGGCTACCCGCGCTTCGGCCAACGCTGCCGCTACCGAGGAAGGCGAAGAGGCTGCCGAGTAATCAGCACAACTCATTTAAACAACAAGAGAGCCGCAACACAATCGTGTTGCGGCTCTTGTTTTGCGATATAAATCGTCATTTAATCACACATTTTCATCATTTCACAAATACATTGCACAAAAAATTGTTATCTTTGCCACCATAAAGTACTGACGCGAGAAAAATAGAAGTTCCTATATACAGTAAATCAATGGTCAGAAAAGCTAATAAAGACGATATCGGTGCCATCATGGCGTTGTTGCATCAAGTGAATAGGGTGCATTATGAAATACGCCCTGATCTGTTCAAGCCCGATACTACAAAATATGATGAACAGGAGCTGGAATCCCTGCTCGATGATGAGAGCAAGCCCATCTTCGTTTATGATGACGGCAAAGTGTTGGGCCATGCTTTCTGTATGGTGACCGAAGTCAAGGACCACTTATTGCTTCAGGACATTAAGACGCTATACATCGACGATATCTGTGTCGACGAGAAGGCGCGCGGAAGGCATGTTGGCAAGGCATTATATGAATTTGTTCGCGACTATGCCATAACTATCGGTTGCAACAACATCACCCTCAACGTGTGGGAAGGTAACAATCCTGCATTCAGTTTCTACAAGAACATGGGCATGCACATCCAGAAAACAACGATGGAGATTGTTTTGTAATGAAGAATATTACACATGGAAATACAAGATTTCATCAACGATTACATCGCGGCATTTGGGGCGAAGGCTCCGCTGCCGCTGCTGTTTGGCTATAGCGAACGTCCTATGGCCAAGACCGAAAAGATAGGCGGATGCTTTTTTAAAGGACTTCAGGCCGCCAGGCAGGGGACTTTGGTCACACTTAGTGTCGAGGTCATCGGATGCGGAGGTGGTAAGCTATACACGGGCTTCACCGACATGCCACCTTACGTGCCTACCTTTGTTTCCGAGAGGGAGAAATACAAAAAGACCCCGGCGATGGTTGCCGACTATGTCAAGAGCCTCGAGATTGAGCGATCGACAAAGCCATACTTGAACTTTGTCCGCATCGACAAGGCTGACTCATTCGAGGGCGTGGAGGGGATTTTGTTCTTTGCCACTCCTGATATGCTCTCGGGCCTATGCGGATGGGCGTTCTATGACAACAACGATGCCGATGCGGTTGTCTCGGCATTCGGCTCCGGGTGTAGCACCGTGGTGTCGCAAGCGGTTGCTGAGAACAGGCGAGGTGGTCAGCGCTGTTTCCTTGGTATGTTCGACCCGTCAGTGCGTCCCTGGGTAGGCAAGAACGAACTTAGTTTCACCATACCCTTCAGCCGATTCGTCACCATGCACGCCACCATGCATGACTGCTTCCTCTTCGGTTCCCACGCCTGGGAAGCCATCAAGCGACGCCTAGAAGAATAGCCAATTCTAATTCGAGGTTGCAAAAAAAAGTATTACCTTTGCAGACTCCAAATACAAATCACTATGGGCAAACTGATGGACGCGCTTCGGGCCATTTGGGGCAAGAAGCAGCAACAACCCGAACAAACAGAAGAACCTGAACAGATGAAATTTCTTGTCGTAGGATTAGGCAACATCGGTGCCGAGTATCAGGGCACGCGCCACAACATTGGATTCACTGTGGTCGAGACACTGGCCGAACAAGCTGGCGTGGCATTCTCGTCGCAGCGCTATGGTGCTGTAGCGCAGATGCGTGTCAAGAACCAGCAACTGCTGTTACTCAAGCCGTCGACCTATATGAATCTCAGCGGCGAGGCCGTGCGCTACTGGGCGCAGAAGGAGAAAATCGCACTTGATCATATCTTGGTCGTGGTCGATGACATCGCGTTGCCTTTCGGCGCCATCCGTATGCGTGGACAAGGTGCCGATGGTGGCCATAACGGGCTCAAGAGCATTGACCAACTCTTGGGCAGCCAGCACTATGCGCGACTGCGCTTCGGGGTGGGAAACGACTTCCCTCGTGGCGCTCAGGTCGAGTATGTGCTGGGGCATCCCACAACCGAGCAACTCGCCATCCTGCCCGAACGCACCAAGGTGGCCACCGATGCCATACGCGCTTTCTGTCTATCGGGCCTAGACTTCGCAATGACCCATTACAATAACAAGTAAATGAGCAATCAACTTAACTCCCTTTAACTACTCTAACTACTTAACTACTAAAGAAATGCTTTCATTCTCATGCGACTACATGGAGGGGGCGCACCCCGCCATTCTGCGGCGACTCGCCGACATTAACCTGGACAAGAACACGGGCTATGGCCTTGACCCCTATTGCGAACAGGCGCGACAACTCATCCGTGAGGCTTGCCATCGTGATGACGCACAAGTGCATTTCCTAGTGGGCGGCACACAGACTAATACAGTCGTTATCGACGCTATGTTGCGCCACAACGAGGGTATCCTCGCTGCTACAAGTGGACACATCAATGTGCACGAGGCGGGAGCCATCGAGGCGTGCGGGCACAAGGTCATACCCATGGCGGCCAACCTGGGCAAGGTGGACATTGATGCACTGGAGCAATATCTGTCATTGGCGACAGCTGAGTTCAATGCAGTGGGGTGGGAGCATTATGTGGTGCCACGCGCATTGTATATATCCCTGCCAACCGAACTGGGTACACTTTACTCGCTGGCCGAACTGCGTCGCTTGCGCGCCCTTTGTGACCAGTATAACCTCTTTTTGTTTGTCGACGGAGCCCGTCTAGGCTACGGCCTCTCGGCGCCTGCCTGCGACGTGACCTTGCGCGACCTTGCCCAGTTGGCTGACGTGTTCTACATTGGTGGCACTAAGGTGGGAGCACTCTTTGGCGAGGCTGTTGTTGTGCTCAACAAGGAAATACGCCTCACACGCGGACTCATCAAGCATCGTGGAGCGATGCTCGCCAAGGGTTGGTTGCTGGGCGTGCAGTTTGCCACACTCATGACCGACGGGCTCTACTGGCATATCGCCCGCAATGCCGTCGAGCAGGCACTGCGTTTGCGCCAGGCGATGATTGACAAGGGCTATGAGCTGTATATTGACTCGCCCACCAATCAGCAGTTCTTTGTCATTGACAACGAGCGCCTGACTGTGCTGCAGCAAAGTGTGGGTGTCGATATCATCGAGCCAGTCGATGACAGCCACACCATCATACGCCTGTGTACAAGTTGGGCCACTACCGATGAGCAAATTGACCATCTCATCAATCTCCTCTGACAAAACGACATAAACACAAATTAATTATCATCAGAAAAAATGCCCATCGGAAGAGAATCCAATGGGCATTTTTTGTAAGCGCTTGCTCTTGTTGGGCGGTTTTTACCGATTCGGGTTATTTGGGCTGAAGGCTTGCACGGTATTCACTGGGCGATACACCTAGGTGTTTGGAGCAGTATCGGCTGAAGTAGCTCAGTGATGTAAAATTCATCATATCGGCGATTTGGGTGAGTGACAGGCGTTCGTCGTTGAGCATCTCTTTCAGTAAAGGTATGGTGTGGCGTGCAATATACGATGAAACACTGTGACCTGTCATGCGCCGCACTGTTTCTGAAAGGTATTTGGGCGACACATGAAGGCGTTCGGCATAGTAACTCACCTGGCGCTCGGTGCGGCTGATACCAGTGCCGAGCAGCGCCATGAGCTGCTTGACGATATATCCCGCCCGATCGGTATGGTTCTCGGTGGTATCGCGCTGAGCATGCGCCTCAAAGATGTCGTACATCATCGTTAGGCACAGGCTGCCCATCAGTTCGCAATAGAAGCTCAGTTGGCGCTCCTCCATACGGTCACGTAGCCGATGAAAGTCGGCCAGGATGTGGCTCGCCTGCTCATCGGTGAGCTTGATGACGGGGTTATAATTGAGCGAGATGCTGCCTCCGATGCTGTAGTTGTTTGAGGGAAGCAAGCTTTGCAAGAATTTG
>JAEEVE010000003.1 GCA_016290765.1 Muribaculaceae bacterium | reverse complement strand
TCCACGCCGTGATGGGCGGCACCGAGCCGGGGTACGAACAGATGAATTGCCCCATCTATGGCATCAACCTGAACCACGTGAATTCCTTCATACAGAGGCTCAACAATGTCACCGGGCTGCAGTTCCGCCTACCCACCGAGGCCGAGTGGGAATATGCCGCACGAGGCGGGAACAAGTCGCAAGGATATCACTACAGCGGAAGCAATGTCGCATACGAGGTGGGATGGTGCACCTACTCCCCTTGGGGACCTTCTTCAGAAAATGATCCCCGACCCGTCGGAAAGCTCAAGCCCAACGAGCTGGGCATCTACGACATGAGCGGCAACGTGTGGGAGTGGTGCCAGGACTGGTTCGCCGATTACACCGAGGAGGCGCAGGTCAACCCCACCGGCCCGGAGACGGGCACGAAGCGTGTGATTCGCGGTGGCTCGTGCTACAATGACGGCGATGAGAGGCACTGCGACGTATACAACCGTGCCGGAGTCGAACCCATCAAAACGGTCTTCGGCATCAATAACGAGCCAATCGGCATCCGTCTGGCGATGGACCTTGATGAGACGCTTTACAACAGAGCCAGCGACATCAACAATGACGGCGTGGTTGACATTTCTGATGTGAACACGGTCATCAACATCATGCTGGGCAAGGACTATGACGTACCCACGGGTCATCAAGGCCACGACACTGCGCCTGAGAAAGAAACTATTCCGCAATAACCTTTATATGAACAACTTAAATTGCCCCGCGGTCTTTTTGTAGTGACTGCGGGGCAATTATTCTTACTTGTTGCGGAAGGCATCCATGATGACTGTGGGGCGGTGGTCACGGAAGGCTCCTAGGGGGTAATGGCCTTCGAGTTCGGGTGCCCAGTAGAAGACTCCGTGGCAGTGGCCATTGGTTTGTGTTCGTGACGCATCGATGAGCCGTTGCATGAACGCCCTACCCTCTTCGGGTCGCTTGACTTCATAGCCCGTTTCGACAATCATCAGTTCGGTGCCGTAGCGTTCATAGAGTGCGTTGATGTTGGCGATGCAGTCGCGCAGTGTGCCCTCGTCGTCCTTCTCCAGACCTGCGTCTTGATCCCAGTAGGGATATACGCTGAGCCCAATCATATCCCATCGTGCGCCATTTGCCTTCAAGCCGTCAAAGATGAAATGGTATCGCTTGGGGTCACAGCCTCCATCGAGGTGGATAATGACTTGCGCTTCGGGATATACCTGCTTGACCGCGTCATAGCCCGCTTGGGTCAGCCCGGCATACTGTGCCATATTGGTCTCGGCTCGGCCCATGTCCCACAGGAAGCCGTGTGTGGTCTCGTTGCCCACTTGTACCCAACGCACGTCGATGCCCGCCGTGCGCAACAACTGCAGCGTGAGGCGTGTGTGATTGGCCAGGGCTAGACACATCTGCTCGTAGGTCAAATGCTTCCATGCCTCAGGAATATTCTGTTTGGCCGGATCGGCCCACCAGTCGCTGTAGTGGAAGTCGACCATCACCGCCATTCCCAGCCGTTGGGCACGCAAAGCCATTGCCAAGACATCTACCGGACCACAAAAACCATCTTTGGGGTTTACCCACACGCGCAACCGCACGGCATTCAGGCCCAACTCGCGCATCAGTTCGGTATTTTCTCGTGGCTCGCCTTGTGCGTTATAGAGTTGCACGCCCCATGCCTCCAGTTGTGTGGTGCCGCTGATGTCGGCTCCGAGCCAGAAATCGGCACCAAAGACCTGCAATGCCACGCAAGCCATCATTGTCAGTAAGAAATTCTTCATCATAACCACGTAAAATTGTCTTTTCCTGCAGCGACCTCAAAGTGATACTTGACTATACCGAGGTCGATGATTTCATAGAAGCCCCATCGTGCCCGCGCCTCAACACGATTGCCCTCGTGCAAAGTGAAGATGAACTTCTGTTGGTTGATGGCAGTGGGTGCCAGCAGTGCCGCCTCGACACCACGGCGGAACCAGTCGGGCATGGGGCCATCGCATTGCGACACTTGGTCAATGGTCTTTATTTTGTGCCCTGCACCTTGCGATTGGCCATAGCCGATAGCGACCACGCAGCGCAGTTTCTCACCTGCATTGACCGTGTATGCCTTGCGGTTCTTACGGAAAGTGAGCGCTACCCAGCAGGTGTTGAGTCCCATGCGTTGTGCCTCGAGGACAATCTTCTCGCCATAGTAACCCAGTTTCTCATCGAGCAAGGGGTCATCGGAAGGGCCAATCATCGCGAGGTAGTTCATCACGCCCGAGAATGTGCCATAATGCACCAATGGGCTAGAGAATGCCTTGGGCTCGTCAATTACAAGTTGAATGTGCAGCCCGCTCTCGCGGTTGCACTGGTCGACCAGCTCTTTGAGCGCAATGACCTTATCGGCCTCAATGGGCTGTAAGGTGTAACGCCGCACGCTGTGACGTTGCTCTATTGCTTCTAATATTGTCATCTTTTATAGTTGTGAGTTGAGACGTTAATAGGTCCAACTGATTAAATAAACAGGTCACTGATGATGGCATCGCTGAGCATAATCGCCTGTGGGGTTAGACGCAGTTGCCCACCCAAGGCAGTGAGGCGACCAGCATCAATATGTGGCCGCGCTTGACGCATGAGGTGATCATAAAAATCTTGCCCAAACTCATCATGGATAACTGCCGTGTCCAGGCCTCGGGATGTACGCAAAGCCAGCATGACAGTCTCGTCATATTTCTCTTGCATGGTCAGGCATTCCTCTTGTTAAGCGACATCCTGGTCAACTATGAGATGGATATAATCCTTCAAGTCAGCTACATTATAGCGCCGAACATGACCATCATAGCTATGTGCCGCCGCTCCCAATCCCAGATAGGGCGTGCCATCCCAGTATGACGAGTTGTGACGCGATGCAAAGCCCGGCAATGCAAAGTTTGAGATTTCATAGTGTTCATATCCCTCCTCTTTGAGCCGCATAAGCAGCATCTGATACATCGCGACACATGTGTCGTCATCCACCTCGTTGACTTCGCCACGTTTCAGCATTTGCCATAGTGGGGTGCCGGCTTCATAACTCAGGTTGTAAGCCGAGATGTGCTGCGGCCGCAATGCTATTACCAGATCAAGCGAGTATAGCCACGAGTCGATTGTTTGCCCAGGAATGCCATATATGAGGTCCAAACTGATGTTCTCTATACCCCTATTGAACAAGCTTTCAACAGCGTCGACTGCCCCCTTTGCATTGTGCCGACGGCGCATAAACCTCAATTCGTTGTCTACAAGACTTTGCACCCCCATGCTTACCCTGTTAACCCCCATGTCAACCAGGGCATCAACCAGTTGTGGTGTTACATCATCAGGATTCACCTCAACAGTGAACTCATCAATGTCGTCTAACGGCAATGCTTCCCGAAGCCCATCGGCGAGTCTACGCATCAGTCCTGTACCCAATTGTGACGGCGTGCCACCACCCAGGTAAACAGTATTAAACTTCTGCTGAATCTCATTACGCCTGGTTTTTGCTTCACTGACCAGCATCTTGACATATACCTCACGCATTTCAAGGCATGTAGTCGAATAAAAATTGCAATAGATGCAGCGTTGCCTACAGAACGGTATATGCACGTATACTCCAGCCATAAAACAGATGAAAATCTCGTTTCAGGGGCAAAATTAGTTAGAAAAATTTAAACTAAGGTGTTTTTTTGGGAAAATAGCTGATTTTTTCGCGACTTATTTGTAATTTTGCTGCTTGAAATGAAAATAGGGTCTTCTTGGCCCGTTTTCGGACTGTTTGAGAACAAATAATTTCTATTAATTACATAAATAAATGAAGGCTTATAAGACGAATGAAATTCGCAACATCTCCTTGCTAGGTGGCAAGGGGGCGGGCAAGACCTCGCTGGCCGAGGCTATCCTCCACAATTGCGGCACTATCAACCGCAAGGGTACTATCGACGCAGGCAACACGGTATGCGACTACTTCCCCGTAGAGAAGGAGTATGGCTACTCGGTGTTCTCAACCCTGTTTTATGCTGAGAATAGTGGCAAGAAGCTCAATTTCATCGACTGCCCGGGCAGTGATGACTTTGTGGGCAACGTTTACACTGCACTCAACGTGACCGAGGCTGGCTTGATGGTCATCGACGGCCAGTATGGTGTAGAGGTTGGTACTCAGAACCAGTATCGCATCGTTGACAGCATCCACAAGCCACTGCTGATGGTCATCAACAAGATGGAGGCCGAGAAGAGTGACTTTGACAACGTGCTGAACAACCTGAAGGAAACCTTTGGCAACAAGGTTGTGCCCCTGCAGTTCCCCGCCAGCAGTGGTCCGGGCTTCAAGAGCATCGTCGACCTGTTGCTGATGAAGCAACTCACTTACGGTCCTGACGGTGGCAAGGCCACTATCAGCGATATCGACCCCGCACTGGCCGACAAGGCCGAGGAGCTGAAAAGCGCTCTGGTCGAGATGGCTGCCGAGAACGACGAGTCCTTGATGGACAAGTTCTTTGAGACTGGCGAGCTAAGCGAGGAAGAAATGATCGACGGTATCCGCAAGGGTCTGATCGACTGCAGCATCATTCCCGTGATGTGCTGCAGCGGCGAGAAGGAGATGGGCATTGACCGTCTGCTCGAGATTTTGGGCAACGTCGTTCCCGCGCCCCAGGACATGCCTGCCCAGGCCGACACCGATGGCAACGAGGTCGCACTCGATCCCGCTGGTCCCGTGAGCCTGTTCTTCTTCAAGACCACCGTCGAGCCTCACATTGGTGAGGTTAGCTACTTCAAGGTGATGTCGGGTACCATCAAGGCCGGTACCGACCTGAACAATATGAACCGCGGCTCAAAGGAGCGTGTTGCTCAGCTGAACGCAGTATGCGGTCTGACCAAAACCACCGTTGACGAGATGGCAGCCGGTGACATCGGCGCTACCGTTAAGCTGAAAGACGTCCGCCGTGGCAACACCCTTAACGAGAAGGGTCTGGAGAGTTCATTCGATTTCATCGAGTATCCCGCACCCAAGTTCCAGCGTGCCATCCGCCCGCAGAACGAGAGCGAGATTGAGAAGCTGGGCGCTATCCTCAACCGCATGCACGAGGAGGATCCCACGCTGCTCATCGAGCAGAGCAAGGAACTGAAGCAGACCATCGTCAGTGGTCAGGGCGAGTTCCACCTGCGCACTCTCAAGTGGCGCGTTGAGAACAACGACAAGGTGATGATTGAGTACCAGGAGCCCAAGATTCCTTACCGTGAGACCATCACCAAGGCCGCTCGCGCCGACTATCGTCATAAGAAGCAGTCGGGTGGCTCGGGCCAGTTTGGCGAGGTTCACCTGATCGTTGAGCCCTACCGCGAGGGTGATCCCGAACCTGACACTTACAAGTTCGGCAACCAGGAGTATAAGATGAGCATCCGCGACAAGCAGGAGATTCCTCTGGAATGGGGCGGCATGCTGGTCATCTACAACTGTATCGTGGGTGGTGCCATCGACGCACGCTTTATTCCCGCCATCGTCAAGGGTATCATGGACCGCATGGAGCAGGGCCCGTTGACTGGTTCTTATGCTCGCGACGTGCGCGTCTGCATTTACGATGGTAAGATGCACCCAGTTGACTCGAACGAAATCTCGTTCCGTTTGGCTGCTCGCCACGCCTTCAGCGATGCCTTCCGCAACGCTAACCCCAAGGTTCTCGAGCCCGTCTATGATGTCGAGATTTTGCTGCCCAGCGACAGCATGGGTGGTGTGCAGAGCGACCTGCAAGGCCGCCGCGGCATCATGATGGACATGAGCAGCAGCAATGGTCTGGAGAAGATTAAGGCTAAGATTCCTCTGAAGGAAATGGCCAGCTACAGCACTGCTCTGAGCTCGATCACCGGTGGTCGTGCTTCGTTCAACATGAAGTTCGCCAGCTATGAGCTCGTTCCTGCCGACGTCCAGTCGCAACTGCTCAAGGAATACGAGGAGAGCAAGCAAGACGAGGATTAATCCTCAACTTTCTTATCACAAACAAAGGTCGGTGCCGTTGGGGCATCGACCTTGTTTTTTATCCCTCGAAACGGTGTTTCCCAGAGGAAGTGTTGTTACATGGCAAGGCGGAGTCCCAAGCCTCGGCATTCGTAGTCGTGGTAGTCATAGAAACCGAAAGAGGTTACTCGGCATCCTATTCGGTCGGAGTTGTAGCCGCCTCCATAGTTAAATGGAACCTCACCCATGTTGTGTGGTCCTGGTACAAGTTCGGCACCCCACTCCGCCACATTTCCGCTCATGTCGTAGAGACCCAACTCGTTGGGTGCCTTGGTAGCAACAGGATGCGGATGATCGTCGCTGTTTTCGTTAAACCACGCCACGACCTCGATATCGTTGCTTCCGGCATAGGTGAAACCTAAGCTGCGATTGCCTCCTATAGCAGCATGATACCATTCACTATAGCGGGGAATACGGAAAGCTAGTCCTGTGAGCTGATTTAGCTTGTTGACAAACTCTTGGGATCGATACAAATCCAGGGACGTTGCTGGCCAATTATCTTCGACATCAAACAAGTGTGATGCCGAATAGTTGCCCATGACGGCTTTGTATAGTGCTTCGGTGGTCTCGGTTTGTGCGATGGCAAATGCAGGGACATCCTCATTACCTTCTACAGGAACCATTGTAAATGCCACTCCATTGACGGTAAACTCATGAGTCATTGAGCGCACTCCGTAGAGCAAAGCATTGATAATCAAGTTGACATCCGAGATGTCGGCTATACCGTCACCATTAACATCAGATTTTTCAATGACTTCTGGGTCAGAGGTCTTGCCAAGCATGGCATTAATGCAACAGTTCACATCTACCACATCATATTCCCCATCGCCATTGATGTCGGGTTGACAGTCAGCGGCAACGAGGCAACTTGAGCGCAGCTGGGTGCCATCGGTGGTTGTGGCTGTGACAATGGCAGTGCCGCGTTGATGCACCACCACTGTTCCCTGGGCGTCAACGGTTGCCACCTGCGGGTCGGACGAGATCCAATCAACAACACTGCACGTGGCATTCTCGGGCAAGATGGTCGGGGTAAGACTGAAAGTGGCACCAGGCTTGACAATGGCTGCCGTCTGGCTGAGACTCACACTGCTCGCCAAGATCGGGTTGACCGTGACCTGACACGTAGCGGATAGTTGCGCCGCCTCGGTGGTGGTGGCAGTAATGGTTGTTTGCCCCACACCATGGGCAGTGACACAACCTTGCTCATCGACAGTGGCAATGTTTTGATCCTGTGACTGCCAAATTACTGTCTGGGTCACATAACTTGGCTGAACAGTGGCAGTGAGTGTCGTTGCTTGCCCTGGAAACAGCTCAATGCTCGCTGGGGTCACCTGGACATCGGTCGCCTTGGGAGGAATCACGGTGACTTGGCAAGAAGTGTTGACTCCTACAAAAGCCCTCACCTTCATCAGTCGTGGCGGCGACAAAGCGAAATAGCGTTGTCGCTACCTCATAGGTACCGGTTGTCAATGACTCGTTGGCATGTAGGGTAATGACAAACACACTCTGATGCGTTCCGATGGGAATGGGGTAATGTTGCACCATGTTGGTGGTGAGCAGTCTGAGTTCATGAGGCCGCTCGCCTTCCCAGCTATAGGTCATAGCATTGTCGTTGTGTGTCTCACCATCCACAACATAATTGGTGAGGGAAATGAATTCTTGTGATAGTTTGGCACTGGTCACCGACAAGCCATCGGGCAGGATCATTTGCAGCTGTAGGAACCAAATTGGGAGGGTGTTGTCCAAATAGATTGTCACTTGGCATGAGCCACCAGCCTCGATCTCAAAATCTTCGGCATACATGCGGCAATCTTGAGCCACAGGATATTGCATCGTTGGCAATGCAGCATCGATACAAACTTGTTGCATATTGGCCCAGTACTTTTGCGCCTGTGCACTGACAAAGGCCAGACATAAAACAAATGCGGTGAGTAAAATTTGTCGTTTCATATTTGTCAATATCTATTATCCATTAATGTAACCCATTTTTGGGGGTAATATTGTGGCTATCCCCATATATGGGGATAGTTTTTTGTTGTGTTTAGCCTGATTTGGGGATTGCACGAGATGTTGGGAGGTAGTAATTTTGCACATTGGATGACTGCGCCGTGGGCGCGAAAAAGCTTTTTTGATATGAAACTATCGGAACTGAAGACAGGCGAACGAGGTGTGATTGTGAAGGTGCTGGGTCACGGCGGCTTCCGCAAGCGCATTATCGAAATGGGTTTTATCAAGGGTAAGACCATCGAAGTGTTACTGAATGCCCCATTGCAAGACCCTGTGAAATATAAGATTATGGGCTACGAGGTGTCGTTGCGCCACGACGAGGCCGAGCTGATTGAAGTAGTAGGTGAAGGTGAGCATTATGACGACGAGGTTGACCACAGCGATAGCAATCCCATCACCGAGACTGTACACTTGACCGATGAGGAGCTATTGGCCAAGGCCCGTCGCCAACGCCGCACCATCAATGTTGCACTGATTGGCAACCCCAACTGCGGCAAGACGTCACTCTTCAACTATGCCAGCGGTGCGCATGCCCGCGTGGGCAACTACTCGGGCGTAACGGTCGACGCTAGTGTGGCACGTGCCCATTATGAAGGTTATGACTTCAATCTGACCGACCTGCCTGGCACCTACTCGCTGTCATGCTATAGCCCCGAGGAGCTATATGTGCGCGAACACCTGCTAAAGCAGAGTCCCGACATTGTGATTAACGTCATTGACTCGAGCAATCTGGAGCGCAACCTATACCTAACAACACAATTGGTTGACATGAACCTGCGCATGGTGTGCGCACTGAACATGTACGACGAACTTGAGCGCCGTGGCGACCAGCTGGATATCGAAACGTTGAGCACTTTGTTCGGAGTGCCAATGATTCCCACGTCATTCCGCAATGGCATGAACGTCGACCTGTTATTCCACGTGATTATCAACATGTATGAAGGTGGTGACTACATCGACGAGCAGGGTAATATCAACCCTGAGGTTGCTCGCGAGATTAAGGAATGGCATGACCGAGAGGCCGACCAGCACCTTGAGCATGCCCACATCGAGGACTTTGCCGAGGGTGAGCGCCCAGTGAAGAACTTCTTCCGCCACATCCATGTCAATCATGGGCAATATGTCGAGCGCGCCATCAGCATTGTCAAAGAACCCATCATGGCATCGTCCTACCTGAGCAGCCACTATTCGACCCGCTACCTCGCCATCAAACTGCTTGAGCACGACAAGAGTGCCGAAGAACTGATTGCACATGACACTCATCACCATGAAATTGTCCAAGCCCGTGACCGTGCTGCACGTCAGATAGAGCGTGACACACATAACGACTCCGAGACTGCAATCATGGATGCCAAGTATGGCTTTATCCGCGGCGCCCTCACCGAGGCTGGCTACAAACTAGGCACCGCTCATGACAATTATCGTCTTACTCATAAGTTAGACAGCATCTTGTCAAACAAGTACTTTGGTTTCCCCATTTTCTTCCTTATCCTGTTTGTGATGTTTTATGTCACGTTCACGCTGGGGCAGTACCCGATGGACTGGCTAGAAGCCGGTGTGGCGTGGCTGGGTGAGCACATTGGAAGCGCGATGTCCGATGGCCCGCTTCGCTCGTTGCTTGTCGACGGTGTAATAGGCGGTGTGGGGTCGGTGATTGTTTTCTTGCCGCAAATCTTGATCCTGTACCTGTTCATCTCGCTGATGGAAGATTCAGGCTACATGTCACGCGCGGCATTTATCATGGACAAACTCATGCACAAAATGGGTCTTCACGGCAAGTCATTCATTCCGCTGATCATGGGTTTCGGTTGCAACGTACCCGCAGTGATGGCAACTCGCACGATTGAGAGCCGTCGTTCCCGATTGATAACAATGATGATACTGCCATTCATGAGTTGCTCGGCACGCCTGCCTATCTACATCATGATCGTTGGAACATTCTTTGCCGTCCAGTGGCGGGCCTGGATCATGATAGGCATCTATGCCATCGGCATCTTCGTTGCTGTGTTGATGAGCAAATTGTTCTCTAGCCGTGTTGTCAAGGGCGATGACACGCCTTTCGTGATGGAATTGCCTCCTTACCGATGGCCTACCGGCAAGGCAATCGGTCGCCACACATGGGACAAGGGCAAGGAGTACCTGAAGAAGATGGGCGGCATTATACTGGTGGCAAGTATCATCGTATGGGCACTCGAGTATTTCCCTCACAACGACCAGCTCACTCGCCAGCAGCAACAAGAGCAAAGTTACATCGGCCGCATGGGTAAGGCCATCGAACCCGTATTTGCTCCGCAGGGCTTCAACTGGAAACTCGACGTGTCGCTCATTGCTGGCGTGGGTGCCAAGGAGATTGTTGCTTCGACCATTGGTGTGCTCTATACCGACGATGACTCATTTGGCGATGATGACTCGTTTAGCGAAGACAACCAGAAATACACGCACTTGCGTCAGCAGATGACTGCTGACGGCATCACGCCACTGTCGGCATTCTGCTACTTGCTGTTTGTGCTGCTCTACTTCCCTTGCATGGCGACGGTAGTTGCTATCAAGAACGAGACAAACTCATGGCGCTGGGGTGCCATCGCTGCCCTCTACACCACCGCCGTGGCATGGATTGTAAGTGCTGCAGTGTACCAGGTGGGAAGCCTTCTTTAATGCGAAATCTCAGCATCTATGTACCCTAGGGTCAGAGCGCAGCGCCATAAATGTGGGGGTAGACGTCTCTTTTTGAAAAAAAGATGCTGGGATTTTGAATTTTTGGGGGATTGTAGCTATATTTGCAGTCGAGAAATAGCCGAAACGCTTGAAAGGGAGTAGGTAATTGAATATATCATGTTATGGCTAAACAGGTTTTTACATGTACGTTGAAAGAGGCTCGAGGCGGGATGCCTAAAGGCACTAGGATTCAAGTTGTGTCAAGTTTTTCGAGCCCGACACCATCGGAGATTGCCGATGAGTGTGAGCGCCATTTTGGCAAGCGCGCTCGTGATGCTCAATACACTGGTTATTGGATTATCGAGAAAAACTAGCCCATGGCTTGAGACATTAGGGTATGAATAGAACCTGCTGCAGATAGTAGCCCATGGATGACTGGATGCGGGCAGGTCGTCCATTGAGCGGTTGAAGAATCTTGCATTGCTTTTCCTAAAAAATGCCTGAGAATTGGAATTCTCGGGCATTTTTGCCGCAACGGGAGTTGCAGCATAGGGGAAACCGATTAACCCTAAATCCTCTACCCCCTGCGGACGTGGATTTGGATGTGCCTGGGCACATCCCTACAGATACTGGGTCACATATTAGGGGTACTGGAGATGGTGACGGTGGAACTGCTCAATGTCGAGGGGCTTCAGTCCACAGCGATCGAGAGGCCTGAACTCGTTGTGGTCGTTGACGTACATGCGCTTGACGGGAGTGAATGCCGTGTTACCCAATGCTAGGTCGTTGCGCAAAAGGCGTGTGCGCACTCCAGCCAAATCAAGCAAAGTGTGATACATGACCATGTTGGTCATCACGGGCTGTTCAACGTTGCCTTTCATGGTCTGCCATTGCTGGGGATGTGCCTCACGCCATGAGTCGCTGGCCCAAGCGATGAAGGGGACACGCAGGTGATAGTAGGTGGGAATGGGCGAGGCATGGAGAAAGCGGTTACGGGCATCGTCGAAAATGTCCTCGCCATGGTCGCTAGTGAAGAGCATGACCGCGGGCCGCCCGCTGCTGTGGAGCACGGCCATGATGCGCCCCAACACGTGGTCCTCGTAGAGTACGGTGTTGTCGTAGGCATTGACAAGTTGCTGCTTGAACTCCTTGACGGCATTGGGATAGCTAGTGTCGCCCATTCGGGCGAACTGCTGTGGATAGCGATCGCGGTAATCAAAGTGTGATCCATAGCAATGCAGGACGATGAAGAGACGATGGTCAGGGGTTGTCTGCAGTTTGCGCTCCAGCAAAGCGACCAATTCCTCGTCCATAGGGTTGGCGGTCAAGGGGATGCTGTCCTTGATAAAGTGTACCTCTTGTGCCTCGCAGCCCAGATAGTCGATAAATGAGCCATTGCGTCGCTGGTTGCTATAAAAAGCAGTGGTATAACCCGCCTCCTCAAATGCACTAACAATGCCCCGTTCGCAGTACAAACTATCATAACTGCCCTGACTGGCGGCCGGTGTAAGCAACAGCGGTACACTCTTGTGAGTTGTATTGCTCATGGTGAGTGCGTCGCGGAAGGTAACAAGTCCTGGAGTGACAATGGTGTCAGATGAGAGGTGTGGCGTGGTGTTGCGATCATAACCGTAGACGCCCAATTCATCGGCACGCAGTGTCTCGCCAATGACCAACACATAAACCTCAGGTATCGAATCGGGGCGCGTTGCTACCGCTTGGTGCTTGTAACCCTCGACTGCGACAGGATAGTGAGCTGAGCGATAAAGCCGGTCAAAGCTCAACAAGAAGTTGTAAGTACCATTGACGGGGAAGATGTCGTCACGCATGCGGAAGTGCTCGTCCTTATAGTAATTCACCCCCAACATGGCGAGCGAAACAACCAGCAAAGCACCGCCGATGATGCGCTGGTTGTGACAAAAACCCCATCGCAGTGTGGCCTTGTTACGGATCGAGATGATGCTCAGAGCGATGCCGCAGCCATAGATAAGGACAACAAAGATAACCGAGCGCAGTAACTGCGACAGCAGCTCATGGATCTCGCTCGGATTCGACGTGACGGCATTAATAAACATGTCGACAGCGATGGGCGACTCGCCGAAGAGATCGAGCAGCACAATTTGGAACGCTGCAAGAAAACTGAAGAAGAAGAGCCACCAGAACATGTGTCCAGGTTTTTTCTTGAGGGTAAGAGCAATCCAGTAGCATGCCAGTGGCAACAGGATGCCGATGGTGCGAGTCAGCAACGAGGTAGACTCGGTGAAAAACATGAACACATTGGGCAAAATGAGCATGCCCAGGAAAATCCAATAGATGATATGTTGGTTTTTAAGATAACGCACTTCTATTTAATTGAGAATTGAGAATTGAGAATTGAAAATAGACCATGAGACCTAAAAGGCTTCGTTGATGTTGAAGATGAAGCCTGACTGTCCGCTTCGTCCGAAGCCATAGTCAAAGCGTATGTTAACGCGTCGCCTGAACTCCCATCGCAAACCCACACCATAGTTTGGCAACCAATGGCGAAACGAGTCACTATCGTGGAAGACGCTGCCCGCCCCACCCCATACTACCGCCCCGAATCGGCGATAAATATATTGGCGCAATTCGACCTGGGCGGTGACCATGTGTTTGTCACGATAACGTCCGTGATAATATCCTCGCATATTGTCGCTATCTCCTAGCAGCGCCATCATCGCCCACGAGGGATTGCCAAAATTGAACAACGCCCGCGCCTCGCCAGCAATGACAGCTCCCTTCCAGGCGGTGTGGTAATAGCAAGAGCGGAAGTCGGTTGTCGAGAAAGCATAGTGGTTCCAGAGAAACTTGGGTCGGAATACCTGGTTGAGGTAAAGGTAGACACCGCTGTAAGCATTTGTGACCAAGTCTCGGCTGTCATACTGCAACGTGAGTCCCACACCGTAGTTGCGCACCACATGGTCTTGCCCTTGGAACAGTAACGTGGGGTCAACATCACCACTATTGGCATAGTCCCACTGGAGCATAGGCCCTACATAGAAGTTATTTGCCAGGCGGAAGAGGAATTCGCCCTTGATTTTATAATCATGTTCATGAAGCTTAACCTTGTGCTCGTCGATGTTACCATTAGTATACCCAATTCCCCAAAAATCTCTGGGTGCGTACTCGACATTCAGCTCGTAGTTCAGCCGCATGCGGTCATCAGGGAAGAAAGTAGTTCCCTCAGCACCAAGTTTCCAAAATCCAGCTGTCGTTATTTGTGCAGTGATAGTGGCATTACTCGGCTGGATGGTATCGCAACCATTGAGTCGGTACTGTGCCACTCCAGCTACTCCTAGACCCAACTTTGAGTCGCTAGCATAGGAAGGTCCACCCACCATGCTTATGCTGAACCGCTTAGGCTCCTGTGTTGTCGTATCGGCGTCAAGTTTGAAATAATTCTTCACCTTTTGCCAAAAGCTGACGCTAGGCACCGAGTCGGCAGGCTCTGCAGCAGAAACCAACGATGCCATGAACAGGACTATGGTTAGCAATTTTCGAAACATGGGTGCAAAGTTACAAAATAATTGAGAATGGAGAATTATTTTGGGAAACTCTTACCTTTATTTTTAGAATGAAGATAAAGCATCAGAAGACGAGATAGCCAGTAAGACCTGCGGCGATAATAACTAAAATGGGATGGATGCGTGTGAAGTAAACGGTACAGAACGAGGCGACACAGATAATGATGGAGAGGATGCGGTGAGTTGTCTCGTAGCCAAAGTTCTCGCTGTTCATAAGCAGGAGAGCTGCACTGGCGATGAGGCCCACAACGACAGGGCGCAGCCCGCTGAAGGCCCCCTGCACAGCAGGACTGTCGTGGTGCCGTCTGATCCAATGGCTAGCGAAAAGAACCAGCAGGAAAGGTGGCAAGACGACGGTAAAGGTGGCAACGACCGAGCCCCATACCGAACCAGTAACAACATAGCCAATGTAGGTAGCACTGTTGATGCCAATGGGGCCTGGCGTCATCTGAGAGATGGCGACGATGTCGGTAAACATCTGGCTCGTGATCCAGCCCGAGCCGACAACTTCACGCTCGATGAGCGAGAGCATGGCATAGCCTCCACCGAAGCCAAACAATCCTATCTTGAGATAAGCCCAGATGAGTTTTAAGTAGGTTTCCATTACTTTTCAGAATGATTTTGGCGATTACGTAGTCCTGGCACAGCAAACCATAGATAACCGCCAAGGGCGCCTAATATGATATAGATAATGGGGTTACTGATATAGGGTATCTTGCTATAGATGAGCAGCGCCACAGCAATGGGGATGGCGACAGTGCGCCAAGTAATGTGTGCAGCCCTGGCGGTTGTGAAAACAGGGGCAATGATCAGGGCAACGACAGCAGGACGAATGCCCTTGAAGATGCTGGTGAGCGTGGGGTTGTTCTTGATAGTGTCGGGCGTGAGAAAGATTGCGATTGCAATGATGATGCAGAACGAGGGAAGAATGGTGCCAAGTGCGGCAATGATACTTCCTTTGAGCCCTCGCAATCGATCGCCGATGACCGACGCAATGTTAACGGCTAGTATGCCAGGCATGGCCTGCGCCACGGCAAGCAAGTCAAGGAATTCGTCGGCAGGCAACCAACGATGTTTCTCGACAATTTCACGCTGGATAATACTGATCATGGCCCATCCGCCACCAAAGGTGAAGAGACCAATCTTAAAGAATGTTATGAAGAGGTTGAAGTACAATGGAGGTTAGAGGTTAGTGTGAGCGAAAAACTCGGCTAGTAGATACATTGAGCCACCGATGTAAATAAGGTCACGATGGGTAGCGGCAGCTCGTGCTGCGGCCAGCGCAGCTGTGACATCGGGGAAGCTCTGTCCCATCAAGCCAAACTGGGCCGCAAGCAGGCGGAGCTCATCGCCAGGCATCGCGCGCGACGTGTGCGCGTGCGTATAGTAATAGGTGGCATCGGTGGGCAATAGTGGCAAGATGTGCTGCAGGTCTTTGTCACGCATGAAGCCCATGACCATGTGCAAATGGTCGTAGGACTCGTTCTTGAGTTGATCAACGACGCTGGTGATGCCAGCGATGTTGTGCCCCGAGTCGCATATGGTTCGGCAGGGTTCCTCGCTGACCGTCATCCAACGGCCTATCAGTCCAGTGAGGCTATGTATGTGATGAAATGAACTGTTGACCACATCGGACTTCATCACGACGCCTAGTTGTTCAAGGGCTCGCTCGGCCGCGAGTGCCGTATTGATATTGTGGCATTGGTAGTCACCAGCGAGCTCACATGTGATAACGCCATGACGTGCCGAGTTGACAATAATCTTTCCTCCCTCGTGATGTGCCTCAATCACTTCAGGGGTGTCCTGGGCAAAGATAATGGGTGCTCCCACATGCATTGCAGTCTCCTCAAAGACAGGTCGTGTCTCCTGGTCGGCTTCACCAATGACTACCGGGACGCCCGGTTTGATAATGCCTGCCTTTTCGGTGGCAATCTCTGAGAGGGTGTTGCCCAGGAATTCGGTGTGATCAAACGAGACATTGGTGATGACACTGAGAATGGGTGTGACGATGTTGGTACTGTCGAGCCTGCCGCCTAAACCAGTCTCAATGACTGCGAAATCGACATGTTGATCGGCAAAGTAGCTGAACGCCATGGTCGAGGTGATTTCAAAGAACGAGGGCGTGCCAGGGTAGCCCATCTTCAGAAATGTCTCTACGAATTGAACCACCTCGTCCTGCGAAATCATTTGGCCATTGACACGGATGCGCTCACGAAAATCGACAAAGTGCGGTGAGGTGAACAAGCCAACGCGAAAACCGCTGAGCTGCAGCATAGCTGCAAGCATGTGTGACACCGAGCCTTTTCCATTGGTGCCAGCAACATGGATGATGCGGTAGTTGCGATGAGGATGGCCGAAGAGCTGGTCCAAATCAAGGCTAGTCTGCAGTCCGGGTTTATATCCGCCAGCACCCTGTCGCTCATAGGCGGGGCGCTGATTGTATAGGTAATCAAGAGTTTCTTGGTAAGTCATTTCTTTTAATCGCGAATGGCCGCAACGGGAGTTGCGGCATAGCAGGCCCCTGTAGGGTTAATGATAAAAAAGCCAGTTGGGCTATAAGCCGGGTTATGTAGCTGCCACAATGGCAGTCGCCTGTCATTTATCTGTCCGGCGCATTGCTGCGTCGATATAGCTGTCTACCCCCCGCCAATGGACGAGCAGCCCTTAACTGGCGGTATACTTGACATTGCAACTCACAGGTAGTGCGGCATAGCGTGTCGCCACGCCATCCGGTGGGCTCTTACCCCGCCTTTTCACCCTTACCAACCGTAGTTGGCGGTCATTCTCTGTCACCTTGAACCCCGAGGTCACCCCCGGCTTCCCGTTAGGAAATGTGATGCTCTGTGTTGCCCGGACTTTCCTCTCGGCGGCCGTCTCCAGTCACGCCGAGCGACAAGCCACCCAACTGGCGGGTGCAAAGGTAGTACTTTTAATTGAGAATGGAGAATCGAGAATTGAGAATTATGTTGGTTATTGACAATTTTTGTTGTTAACGCGGTTAAAAAGGGGCGGTTTGATGCTTAAAAAGTACAAAAATAAGGGGTGATGGCATTGATGTTGCAAATAAAAAGAGTACTTTTGGCGTTGTAAAGCAAAAGTTAATTTTAACGATTAGAAAATTTAAAACGGACAAATATTTAACATTTAAGATTATGAAGAAGAATAGTAAAATTGCCTTGATGCTTGTTGGAGCATCGTTGTTGGGCTCAGCCACGACACTTGTTGGCGAGAGTGCCCTGCGCAGTGCAGGCTATGATGTAGACACCTATATTCCTAATAAGGAATCGGCCAGTATGGATGACAGTTTTGTACGCACAGCTTCAAGCCGTAGCGCAGCAATGTCGTCGGGCATAGATTTTACTGTAGTAGCCGAGAACACCATCAACAGCGTGGTGAGCATCAAGAGCTTTGAGACCCCAAAACAGCAACAGTATTACCAAGGAATGGATCCATTTGAGTTCTTCTTTGGCCCAGGCTTCGGTTTCGGCAACGGCCAGCGTGGCCGCCAGCAGTCACCTCAACAAAAGAGCGAACCTCAAGCCAAGGGTAGCGGTTCGGGCGTGATCATCAGTGATGATGGCTATATCGTGACCAACAACCACGTGATTGACGGCGCCGAGAAACTCGAGGTTACTCTGAACGACAACAGCAAGTACAACGCTACTGTTATCGGCACCGATCCCAATACCGACATCGCTTTGATTAAAATCAACGGCGCGAAGAACCTGCGTCCCATCACGTTTGGTAATAGTGACAACGTGAAGGTGGGCGAGTGGGCCGTCGCCGTCGGCAACCCCTTCGGCTTCAACTCGACCGTTACCGCTGGCATCATTAGCGCTAAGGGCCGCGGTCTTGCCGAAAGCTCTAACATGGGCATCAAGTCGTTTATCCAACACGATGCAGCCGTTAACCCCGGCAACAGTGGTGGCGCCCTTGTCAATGTTGCTGGCGAGCTCATCGGCATCAACACGATGATCTATTCTACCACTGGCAACTACTCGGGCTGCTCGTTTGCCGTCCCCAGCAACACTGTGAAGAAGGTCGTCACCGACCTCAAGCAGTATGGTACCGTGCAACGCGCTGTGTTTGGTATCCAATACACCGAGCTTGACGCCGACAAGGCCAAGGAGCACAACATCACCGCCACCAACGAGGGCATCTATGTCGCCAAAGTGAATGACCGCAGTGCCGCAATGGAGGCTGGTCTGGAAGAAGGCGACGTGATTGTGAAGCTGAATGGTGCCAACGTGAAGAACAGCGGTGAAATGCAGGAACAGATGAACAAGCTACGTCCTGGTGACAAGGCCGAGGTGAGCTACTACCGCAACAACAAGTTACGCACTACGACAGTTACTTTCAAGAACAACCAGGGCAACACCAAAATCACCAAGGGCAGCGACATGACCTCGCTGGGATGCGCCTTCACCGAGCTGAGCGAAAAGGAGAAGAAAGACTACAACATCTCACATGGTGTGAAGGTGGCAGGCTTGACAGCCGGCAAGTTTAAGAGCAACGGAATCAAGAACGGCATCATCATCACGCACATCAACCAGCAGCCTATCGACAGTCAGGACGACGTAGAGCAGATCTATAACCAGATCATGCGTTCTCAAGACGAGGACAAGGTGATGGTAATCACTGGTCTTACGCAGACTGGCAAGAAAGTATACTATGCCGTGGACTTGAGTGATGTGGAGGAGTAAATGATGGCCGCGACCTAGCCGCGACACGGAAAACCTTCTATAAATGAAAAAAGTTGGCCTTCGGGTCAACTTTTTTTGTTTTGAGCAGTCACTTGGCATAGTTTTTGCAAACAAATGACAGATACTTCTTAGAGAGAAAGGAATCAGTTTATTTGTTTAATGCTCAAGAACAACACACATGAGACAGATTAAAATCTCACAACAAATCACAAACCGAGAGACTAGTGCCCTGCAGCGTTACCTGCAGGAGATTAGTCGCATTCCTCAGCTAACCCCTGACGAGGAGGTGGCAGTAGCCCAGCGCATCCATGAGGGTGATGAGGAGGCAGTGAATCAGCTTGTTGCTGCCAACCTGAGGTTTGTCGTGTCGGTAGCGAAACAATATCAGAACACAGGCATGAGCCTGCTTGACTTAATCAACGAAGGCAACCTGGGCATGATTCGCGCCGCACGCAAATATGACGAGACGCGTGGCTTCAAATTCATCTCCTACGCCGTGTGGTGGGTGCGTCAGGCAATGCTCCAAGCACTTGCCGAGCAAGGGCACGTTGTGCGCTTGCCTCTGAACCAGGTGAATATCCAGGGCAAAGTGAACAAGGCTATTAACGCCTTTGAACAGGAGAACCAGCGCAAACCCTCGATCAGCGAGATTGTCGCCATCACCGGGTTGACAGAGGATCGCGTGTTTGACGCCCTTGCATCACAGACTCACAAAACGTCGGTCGACGCACCCTTTGGCGACAGCGATGATAACTGTCTGCTCGATGTACTGGCCGATACTGAGACGCCCAGCGCCGATGCCGCAGTGACTCGCGAGGGGTTGTCGCACGAAATGCTGATTACGCTTCAGAATCTGCAGCCTCGCGAGCGCGACATTCTAATGATGTCATACGGCATCGGTGGGCCCGAACTGTCGCTCGACGAGATTGGGGCAAAATTTGACCTCACGCGCGAGCGTGTACGTCAGATTCGCGAACGTGCGATTCGCCATCTGCGCGGTGCCAACAGTCGCAACCTGCGCCCTTACCTTTAATTGATGATTGTGCCGATCGTTATTCTTTAGCTGCTAATTATTGTAAAATTAGCAGCTTTTTGCTGTTTGTTTTTGGTCATGTACAAAAAAAGCAGTAACTTTGCATGCTTTAAACTCTACATCACTGTAAGATGAGACAACTCAAGATTACAAAATCGATCACCAATCGTGAGAGTGCGTCGCTAGACAAGTACCTCCAGGAGATTGGCCGCAAGGAGCTAATCACTGTAGATGAGGAGGTTGAGTTGGCACAGCGCATCCGCGAGGGTGACCAGGTAGCACTTGACAAGCTCGTAAGCGCCAATTTGCGCTTTGTCGTTTCGGTGGCCAAACAGTATCAAAACCAGGGATTGAGTCTCCCGGACTTGATTGACGAAGGTAATCTCGGCCTGATTAAGGCGGCCCAGAAATTTGACGAGACGCGTGGTTTCAAGTTCATCTCTTATGCCGTCTGGTGGATACGCCAGTCGATTCTTCAAGCTCTTGCCGAGCAGGCTCGCATTGTTCGCCTGCCGCTGAACCAGGTTGGTTCACTCAACAAGATTGGCAAGGAACTGTCTAAGTTTGAGCAAGAGCACGAGCGCCGTCCTTCGGCCGAGGAATTGGCCGAGCGCCTTGACATTCCTGTTGACAAGATCAGCGACACTTTGAAGGTGTCGGGTCGTCATGTGAGTGTCGATGCACCCTTTGTTGACGGCGAGGACAATAGTCTGCTTGACGTATTGCCCAACGACGACAGCCCGATGGCCGACTCTACGCTGACTCAAGAGTCGTTAAGCAAAGAGGTGAACCGTGCTTTGGACCAATTGAATCCCCGTGAGCGTGACATCTTGAAGATGTTCTTTGGCATCGGTTGCCAAGAGATGACGCTCGAGGAGATTGGTGCGAAGTTT
Source organism: Muribaculaceae bacterium (assembly GCA_016290765.1). GTDB lineage: Bacteria > Bacteroidota > Bacteroidia > Bacteroidales > Muribaculaceae > Sodaliphilus. The sequence goes on along the minus strand of JAEEVE010000003.1, from coordinate 19,906 downwards.
GACTTGACTCGCGAGCGAGTGCGACAAATCAAGGAGAAAGCCATCCGTCGCCTGAAAGGACAGAAGAGCAAGTTGCTCAAGTCTTATTTGGGCTGACGCAATACAATGGCCAAGAGTATTAGTAATGGCTGCCCGTGAACGGCAGCCTTTTTTATATAGAAACAATGAGCCGCGCCCTGATGGGGTGCGGCTCATATTGTTGTTGTATGAGTGACTTACTTCATGGCCTCGACATATTTGCGAAGGGCCTCGTTTTCGGGATCGTGCTGTAACCACTTGCGGTAGTACTCCTTGGCCAGCGACTTGTCGCCAAACTGGAACTCATAGTTGGCCAGGTAGTTGTAAATGTAGCGGTAGTAGCGATCGTATCCACTGTTGTCCTCCTTGGCGTCGAGAATGCTCAGGAGCTCTTTGTAGGCGGGCAGAGCCTTGCCGGTGATCTTGTCGCCCTCGAGCAGCTTGGCCATATTTGCCTTCTGGTTGACGATCTGGACATTGCCAGGAACCTTCTGGTCAGCCTCTGCGAGGTACTTCTGAGATTGTGCAATTGCATTTGCCTTAACAGCCTCATCCTGAGTGTCGCTAGCGAGGAAGTACAGATAGCGCGAGAGTGTAAAGATATCGTTAGCCTTTGCCATACCACCATCATAAAGCTTCTGGTAGTAGCTAGCTGCCTTCTCGTAGTTCTTTGCTTCGGCATACGAATCACCCATGTTGCGGATCAAGTCCTCGTTCTGGGGGTTAAGTTCGATGGCCTTGTTGTAAGCATCGATAGCTGCTTCGGGTTGTCCAGCCTCTTGGAGCGCTTTACCATAGTCGGTATAGTCGCGCACCTCGTAGGTCGCGTCGACGGGCTTAGCCATTGCGAAGAACTGCTTACCTGCCTCTACAGCCTGCTCATACTTCTCGAGCATGTCCAGATTGTAAAGCTGCATGCGGCGCATGTAGAAGACCTTCTCGTCACCAGCGTTGAGCTTGCTGATGAGGCTCGTGGCCAGGTCATAGCTCTCTTGATACTTCTCACCGAAGAAGAGCAGCTGCACATAGCGCACCTCATCCTGTGCAAAGTGGTTGGGATTCTTGATATACTCGCCATACTTCTCGGCAGCCTTCACACCCTGGTTGTCGCTGTAGTACTTCTCGGCGAGCTGACGCTGCACAAGTGCCTGGTTGGGCGACTTGGCATTGAGCTCCTCAAGACGCTCGATAGCCATGGTGGGGTTGACGTTGAAGTAGGTGTTAGCATACTTAACATAAGCCTCGACATTGTTGGGATCATTGGAGAACGCCATCTCGTAGAGTCCAGCCGCGTCACCCCATTGCTTCTGGTCGGCTTTCATGTCGCCTGAGAAGATGTGACTGTTGGGGTCGGTCATATTCCACTTTTGGGCATTCTTGATGCACTTCTCGATGTCCTTGGCATAGGTTGTTGGATTGGCTGCATAGTAAGCGCGTGCAATCTCAATCTCCAGCTTAGGATCCTTCTTGCTCATCTTGCGCACTTGGTCGAAGAGTCCCTTGGGGTTTCCGCCCTTCTTAAGTTCGAGAGCAGCTTGTCCCACATAGCTGTAGGGGTTGTTAGCGTCGGCACTGATGCCACGGTCGAAGTAGCTCTTGGCCTCAGTGAGGTTCCCCTGCTTGAGCGCGATTTGTCCCAGGTAGTAGAATGCCTCGCTCTTGTTGGTGCTGGGCGCGTTCAGGTTACGTTCGAGCAACTCCTTGGCGTTGTCAAGCTGATCCACCTTGTAGTACTCGATGCCATCCTTGTAGCTCTGAGCCGAGCTGCTGATGACTGCTCCCGCGAGGAGGAGACCTGCGATAAAGAATTTAGCTTTCATTGTAGTTTAGTTTTATTGTTATTATTAATTTATTTTCGTTGTTTTGTGAGAACAATTGCAACTTGCGTGCCAAATGAGCAAATTATGTAACAATATGATTACAATCGCGACGATTTAACATTGGTTTGAAATCATTCTCAGATTTTCAATGTCACTTTACTGTTTCGACATACCTGACTGGCTCGGCAGCAGGGAGTATGCCCGTCTGCAGGATAATCTTCTGGCCTATGACTCCGGTAAGGAAGGAGAAGAAACCATGGTCGAGTGTGCCGCCAGCACTGGCATCAATGGCCCATATGGTACGGAACAGGGGATATTCACCAGTGTTGATATAAGCTTGATAGGGTTTGCGAGCAGTGATGGCATCGTCGGGTCGTACAGCCAGCACCTTGATTCGGTCGGTAAAGTCAATTACACTGACTTCATTCTTGTTTTTGAGTTCATCGATGCGTTGTTCCATGGTCATTTCGGTTGCCTTCATGTCGGCAGTGATCCAGCTGACCCCGACAAACCCAATGGCATTCTTGTTGCTCATAACTGTCTTGAACACCTCCTCGCTGGATTTCTGCGCAAACACACTGATGGTGTTTCCGAAGTCACGCCCGTCGGTAAACTTATCCTTCAGGTAGTGCACCAAACCTGAGCCAGTCTGGTCCAAGACAATCTTGATCGAATCACGCTTGAGGGTTGTGGGGAAGAGATCGCCCCACTTGCGCGACTGGCCTGTGAAGATTTCTTTCAGTTCGGCCATCGATAGTTCGTCAATGTCATTGGCCGTGTTGACAATAACAGCGACAGCGTCGACCGCTATCTTGCGCGAGCGGTGCGCCCTACCCTGCTTTTCAAGGATTTTTCGTTGATCGTCGGTGAGGTCACGCGATGTGATTATGAGGTCGACGTTGCGGTGCATGAGTGAGTCAAGTGCCGCTGCCTCGTCGATATAGTCGACCATGATGCTCGCATCGGGATAACTGTACTCAAACACCTCGACCTCCTGGTCCAGAATATTGCGGAAGCTCTCGTCACAGCTGATCTTAGCAATGCCGCTTGTGCTGGTATTAGTCGCCGTATTATTCTGGCACGCCACATTGATAAGCGCGACAATGGCGACTGTAAGCAGTAGACTGATTTTATTCATTGTCTGTCTTTTCTACAATTCAACTTACAAAGTTAGCACTAATCGTGGGTTCATCAAAATATTTCTCAAAGTTTTAGTATTTTTTCAACAAAAAAAGCCGCAGGGCTTGATGCTCTGCGACTTTTTTATTAAAAAGAGTCAGGTTTTAGTTGGTACCCTGAAGTTTGAAGTTAACCGGCAGTGTGTACCACACCGACACGGGCTGACCGTTCTGACGACCGGGAGTGAACTTGGGCAGCGACTTGCAGACGCGAACTGCCTCACGGTCGAGGTCCTTGTCTACCGAGCGAGCCACCTTGACTTCACCCACTTGACCAGTCTTGGTGACGACGAATTGTACGATCACCTTACCCTGGACATTGTTCTCCTGTGCCATGGTCGGATACTGAATGTGGCTCGAGATATACTTCATCAGCGCAGCCTCGCCACCAGGGAACTGGGGCATCTGCTCAACGCTCTTGAAGATTTCTTCCTTCTCGACCTTCTTCTCCTCTACCTTCTTCTCGACGACGACTTCTTCCTTGAGTGTACGGGTGACGTTACGGTCCTCAGTACCCTTGTCATTATCTTTCTGACCGAAAGCAGTGGTCGTTTCCTTCAGCTCATCCTGAGTCTTAATCTCGTCCTCGGCTTTCACCTTCTCATCCTCAACGATTCGGAGCTCAGTCACCTTGACGGTATTCAGGACCTCCTCGGGGAGCACCTCAGGTTTGGGTTGCTCGAGACGTTCCTGCTGTTCCTCTTCGGGTTCCTCGTTCTGCTCCATATCGATGAGCACCTCCTCTTGTTCAGCCAGCTCAGCAAGTCTGCGCTCAGCCAGGTATTCTTGCACCTTGGCGATAGAGACCGCTGCAGCGACCACGAGGATAGCACCGATGATGGTGTAAAGCATAGCCTTGTTATGACGCTTGGTCGAGGTGGTTCGCATTTCATAAGCACCGAAGTCCTTATTCTTGCCCTCAAACACAAGGTCGCACCATTCACGCGATGAAAGATCTACATCTTTTCCCATAATTCTAAATCTTTAATAGTTCAACATATAAACCATTCATCACTCATTACTTCACTTCTTGACCCTGCAGCAAAATCATCATGGCCGAATCAAGCTGGTTGATATGGTCAATCTGATAACGCGAGATACTGTTAATCTGCATCTCATCGAGCACGCTCACGACGTGAGCATAACTTGCATTAGGTGTGGCCTTAATGATCACAACTGGACGCTTGAGCGTGGAGTCATTGCGGATCTCCTTAGCCTTGACCTGATAGATCGAGTCGTTTTTCTCCTCATTGTTACTGAACTTCATTTCTTTCCAGTCTTTCTTGAGGGCCTCAATCTTGGCCACAACGTCCTTGTTGCGTTCACGCAAAATTTCACGAACAGCTGGCAGCGCGCCACCAGTCTTGTTGCCGAACTCGATTTGCTTCATCGGGTTCTCCATAGTCTTCTCGGTGATGGCCTTCATCTCCTGAGCCGTGGGGGGCATACCATCGAAGAAGTATAGCATACCCTCATCAGGCTTGGAGAGTCCCTTATCATCAACCTTACCATCGATGATGATGGTGACAGCCTCAGACTGCTTGACCTTGTTCTGTTGCTCGGTGTCAACCTTCTCATTCGAGGGCAGAGCGATCTGGAGCGTCTGGCTCTTGATCATTGTGGTACAGAGCATGAAGAACGTGATCAGAAGCATGTTCATGTCAACCATAGGAGTGAAGTCGATACGGGTATCGAACTTTTTCTGACGACTTTTAGTTTTTGCCATATCTTATTCCTCCTCAGTTTTAAGTGCTGTCATCAGGCTGAACTTATTCATCTTCATAGTCTGGAGGTTATCCATGACAATATTGACGACGCTATAAGGTGTAGTCTGGTCAGCTTTGATTGCAATACCTCTTCCTTTCACCATAGTCTCCTGCAACTCATCGTTCATGCTGTTGTAGGCGGCGCGAATCCACATTTGGAATTCGTTGGGGTTGTTTGGATCTTCGTTCATGTTGATGGGTATACCTGCTTTCTCGAGTGCTTTGTCGCGCTCGTCAGTTGGCATATCCAGCCACTTAGCCATTTGGTTCATCGGCACGCCGAAAGCGTTTTGCTTCGAGAATGCATCAATCTGCTTAGCCGTGAACTTGACGGGGTTGCTGGGATGCATTTTGTTATATTCGGCTGCCATGTTCTTCAGCAGGTCGGCACGCACGGTCTCACTCTTTTTGGTTGAGTCCTTGCTACCGAGAACCTCTAGGAACACTCTACCCTCGGGACTAACTAGCACCGACAGCAAGTTGGCGTCGGGCACCTTCTCCTCGCTCACACTGGGCGGAGTAATCACGGTGATAGGTTCCTTCTGAAGGAAAGTAGAAGTCAACATGAAGAAAGTCAACAAAAGGACGGTCACGTCCGACATAGCGGTCATGTCGATACGCGTCTCTTTTTTCTTAATTTTGACTTTTCCCATATTTCTTACAACTTGTTGGGTTTAATTGTTTCTGTTAATTAAAAAATGTGTTTCGCCTGAAAGAATTAGTGAGTAGCGGCGAAGGTAGAAACGATTGAGAATCCCAGCTCGTCGATAGCATAGGTCATGTTATCGATCTTGTTGGTGTAGAAGTTGTAAGCAATAAGAGCGAGAGCAGCAGTAGCGATACCGAAGGCGGTATTCACAAGTGCCTCAGAGATACCGGTCGAAAGCTCGGTCGAGTCGGGAGCACCCGAAGCAGCCAGAGCCTGGAACGACTTGATCATACCGAGCACAGTACCGAGAAGACCGATCAGGGTACCGAGGGTAGTCAGAGTAGCAACGATGGGGAGGTTCTGCTGAAGCATGGGCATCTCAAGTGCAGTAGCCTCTTCGAGGGTCTGCTGGATGCTGGTGAGCTTCTGCTCTTTCTCGAGAACAGTGTCCTTGTCCATCTCTTTGTACTTCTGGAGGGTTGCGTAAACAACAGCACCAACAGTACCTTTCTGCTTGCGGCAGAGTTCCTCAGCCTTGTTGATGTCCTTAGCACGGAGGGCATCCTTCACGTTCTCGACAAACTTGGTGATGTTGCCGCTGCCCTTAGCCTTAGCCAGAGCAATCCAGCGCTCGACAGTGAGGACGATCACGGTGAGCAAGCAGGTCAACAGCACAGGCACGATGATACCGCCCTTATAGACGGTTCCGAGCAGGTTGAGAGGAGCGTTGGCATTGTTGCCATCCTTGAAGTTGGAACCTGCACCAAAGACGAACAGGTAGATGCACACTGCGAGAATAAAGCAAATCAGAATGACGATTGACGCACTCTTGATGCCGCCTACGTTGCTGCTGACTTCTTTCTTGTTAGCAGTCTTAGGCGCGGGAGCCTGAGGCTTCTGGATGTTTGTTTGTTCAGCCATAATTTTAAGATAAAATTAAGTTGTTAAAAAAAGATTAATTAATAAAGTTATTTGTTTTTGTTTAGTTCACAGTAGAAAAATGTTGTTGGGCCAAGAAGCAGACCCCAGGCAACAAAAAACGTCCCATTGAGTAAAGCATATCTACTTGTTACTCACAAGTTTGGGTCGGTGAAACGGTTCTCCATGCTTATCAAGAAGCCTATTTCGCTCACAAAATTAACGCAAAAGTATTACAAATATTTGAGAATGGCAAACACTTGAGCAAAAATTTCATTTTTTTTTTGACCTTTTGCTCTTTTGGGGTGTATTAATGTCGTTTTGTCAGTCGTGACATGAGTACACTTTTTCCTTGTTATAATAAAATAATGTGTGAAAGGGTGTGCATGATAAGAAATTTTGCCTATCTTTGCAGATTATTTCGCAAAATAAACAAAAACGCAATATTGCATGGCAACAATTAGACTAAAGAAAGGTTACGACCTGAACCTGAAGGGCCGCATTGTCGACCCCTCGATAGCCGATGCCGTGGTGAGCGAGCTGTATGCCGTCGTTCCCGACGACTTTGTCGGGCTGACGCCCCGCATGGATGTGCGTGAGGGCGATCATGTTCGTGCCGGTGAGCCGCTGTATCACGACAAGAACTACGAGCAAATCCGGGTCGTGTCGCCCGTGGGCGGTGTTGTGAAGGAGGTGCGCCGCGGCGCCCGCCGTCACATCGATGCCATCGTTATCGCGCCTGACGGCAGCGGCGAGGTGGTAAAACATGACCAGCATGGCGACATTAAAGAGGTATTGCTGGCATCTGGCCTGTGGGCGATGCTGCGCCAGCGCCCATATGACATCGTTCCCAATCCCGAAGTTCGTCCGCGCGACATCTTTGTCACTGGGTTTGACTCGGCTCCACTGGCTCCTGACCTAGGCGTGGTGCTAGGAGAAGATAAGCAGTACCTTGCCAAGGGTGTTGAGGTGTTGAAGACGCTGACCGATGGTGATGTTTACCTAGGTTTCCGTTTAGGCGAAGAGATCGAAGTGCCCGGCGCTATCGTCAACTCATTTAAGGGTCCTCACCCCGCTGGCAACGCTGGCGTGCAGGTTGCCAATGTCAAGCCCGTGAACAAGGGCGAGGTTGTTTGGACACTCGATGTCGTGACATTGGCCCGCATCGGCCGGCTATTCACTACTGGTGAGGTAAGTCACGAGACTGTTGTCGCCGTTACTGGCGAGTGTGTGGATCAGCCCCACTATGTTCGCGCCACGATGGGCTGCCAGATGAGTAGCCTACTCGCTGGTCACTCGCTAGACAACACGCGCATCATCAGCGGCAATGCTTTGAGCGGCTATCAAGTGCCTGCCGACGGATTCTTGCGTGCGCCTTATCGCCACGTGACAGTCATCCCCGAGGTGTCAAAGCCCGACGAGTTTATGGGATGGGCATCATTGTGCCCCAGCCGCTTCAGCATCTATCGCACATTCACCAGTTGGCTCCTGGGCAAGAAAGAGGTGAGTATGGACGCACGCATCAAGGGCGGCGAACGTGCCATTGTTCGTACCGACGAGTATGACGACATGTTGCCGATGGACATCTACGCCGAGTTCCTGGTCAAGGCCATCATCACGTTTGACATCGACAAGATGGAGCAATTAGGCATCTATGAGGTTGCCCCCGAGGATTTTGCCCTTGCCGAGTATGCCTGCACGAGTAAGCTTGAGCTGCAACGCATCGTTCGCGAGGGGTTAGACCGCCTACGCAGCGAAATGGCATAGTCTAGGCCCCCTAAATCCCCCTAAAGGGGGACTTATAGTGAGGCGAAAAATCTCAATTATTTAATTCTCAATCAACTAGAGATGAAAGCATTAAGAAAATATATGGACAAGATTAAGCCTGCGTTTATGCCTGGCGGCAAGCTGGAGAAGCTGCAGTCGGTGTATGACGGCATGGAGACATTCTTGTTCACGCCCAATGCCACGTCGCATACGGGCACGCATATTCATGATGGCAACGACCTGAAGCGCACCATGATCACGGTTGTGGTGGCGTTGTTGCCTTGCTTGTTGTTCGGTATGTACAACATCGGCTACCAGCACTACTTGGCCATTGGGCAGAGCGATGCATCGTTCTGGGCCATGTTCTTCTATGGCGTGGTAGCCTTGCTGCCCTGCATCGTGGTGAGCTATGCCGTGGGCTTGGGCATCGAGTTTATCGGGGCCCAGATTCACCACAAGGAGATTCAAGAAGGTTTCCTGGTATCGGGAATCCTCATTCCGCTGATTGTTCCCATCAACACCCCGCTGTGGATGGTAGCCGTCGCCACTGCCTTCGCAGTCATTTTTGCCAAGGAGGTCTTTGGCGGCACTGGCATGAACATCTTCAACGTCGCACTGGTGACTCGCGCCTTCCTGTTCTTTGCCTATCCGTCGCGCATGAGCGGTGATACCGCCTTTGTTAAGACCGACACCGCTTTTGGATTGGGTGACGGCACGGTAACTGACGCATTCACTGGTGCCACTCCCCTGGGTCAGATTGCCACGCATGTAGGTGACACCCTCCAATTAAATAATGTGGTGGGCGAACCCATCGGCACATGCGACGCCTTTATGGGCCTCATCGCTGGTTCGCCTGGCGAGACCTCGATGATTGCCATCCTGCTGGGCGCAGCCCTGTTGTTGCTCACGGGCATTGCTTCGTGGCGCATCATGTGCTCGGTGTTTGTGGGCGGTCTGGCAATGGGCGCACTGGTGCATGCCTTTGCAACCCCCACCTATGCCGCGTCGATGCTCGACCCCTTAAGCCAATTGTGCTATGGCGGATTTGCCTTTGCTGCTGTGTTTATGGCCACCGACCCGGTGACGGGTGCACGCACGCACATCGGGCAATATATTTACGGTTTCTTGATTGGCGTGTTTGCCATCCTGATTCGTGTGTACAATGGTGGTTATCCCGAGGGTGCGATGCTCGCCGTTCTGCTGATGAACGCGTTCGCCCCACTGATTGACCACTGTGTTGTTTCGTTCAACATCAAGCGCCGCCTGCGTCGCGTCGCCGCAAAATAATGGAGGGATGTATTATGAATAAGAATAGCAATTCCTATCAGATTTTGTACTCGGCCATTATGGTCGTGCTAGTTGGTGCTGTTCTTGCGCTCATCTACATGAGCCTGAAACCCAAACAGGACGAGAACATCGCCAACGACACGCGCAATCAAATCCTGAGTGCGCTGCACATTGTCGCTCCCAGCGAGGCCGAGATTCCGGCCACATATGAGAAATATATCACTCAAGACCTGCTTGTCGACCATGAGGGTAATGTGACAGACTCGACCAAAAACTGCGCTTTTGATGTCGACATGAAGAAGAACATGAAACTTGCCGAGTCTGAGCGACTGTTGCCTGTAATGAAGTGTACGCTTGATGACGGCAGTGTCAAGTATGTGATTCCCGTCTATGGCGCTGGCCTGTGGGGTCCCATCTGGGGTTATGTCGCTATTGACGACGACGGCAACACCATCTATGGTGCCGACTTCTCGCACGAGGGCGAGACACCGGGCTTGGGTGCCCGCATCACCGAGGATGCTTTCCAAGATCAGTTTGTTGCCAAGGAACTGTATCAAGATGGTGAGTTCAAGAATGTGAGCGTGATGAAAAAGGGTCAACAACCGACAGATGGCAGTGACTATGTCGACGCCATCAGCGGTGCTACCATTACCAGCCGCGGTGTGTCGGCGATGATGCATCGTTGCCTGAAGGCCTACGACCCGTTTTTCAAGAAATTGCAAAGTAAAACCGACTAAAGCACTAAGACTATGTTGAACAAAAAGAATAAAGAAGCCCTGTTCAATCCGTTGTCGAAGGACAACCCTGTATTGGTGCAGATACTGGGCATCTGCTCGACGCTTGCCGTTACGGTGAGCCTGAAGCCCGCCATCGTGATGAGCATCTCGGTCATCGCTGTGCTGGCCTTCAGCAATGTGATTATCTCATTGATTCGCAACACTATTCCGACCACCATCCGCATCATTGTTCAGCTGGTAGTCGTTGCCGCCCTGGTGATTATCGTGCAACAAATCTTGGTGGCTTATAATTATGAGGTGAGCAAACAATTGTCGGTGTTTATCGGCCTGATTATCACCAACTGTATCTTGATGGGCCGCCTGGAGGCATTTGCCCTGAACAACCGTCCCTGGCCATCGTTCCTCGACGGCATTGGCAACGGCCTGGGCTATGGCATCATTCTGGTGATTGTCGGTTTCTTCCGCGAGTTGCTGGGCAGCGGCACGCTGTTGGGTTATCAGGTGATTCCCCAGTGGTGCTATGACCATGGCTATGAGAACAACGGCCTGATGATCCTGCCGCCCATGGCACTCATCACCGTTGCCTGTATCATCTGGGTGCATCGTGCCCGTAATACCGAACTTCAAGAGAATGCATAATTCATAATGCGCAATTACTATGGAAGAACTTAATTTGTTTGTCAAGTCGATCTTTATCGACAACATGATATTTGCCTACTTCCTGGGCATGTGCTCTTTCCTGGCCGTGTCCAAGAATGTGAAGACCGCTCTAGGCCTGGGTATAGCAGTGACATTCATGCTTGTGGTGACTATCCCCATCAACTTCCTGCTTGACCGTTATGTGCTTCAGCCTGGTGCATTAAGTTGGTTGAGCCCGTCGCTGGCCGATGTTGACCTGAGTTTCTTGGGTCTGATCTTGTTCATCGCAGTGATAGCCAGTGGCACTCAGTTGGTCGAGATGGCTGTTGAGAAATTCTCCCCGTCGCTTTATGCTTCGTTGGGCATCTTCTTGCCACTGATTGCCGTTAACTGCGCCATCCTGGGCGGTGCGTTGTTCATGCAGCAAAAAGACTTTGCCAATGCTTGGACCGCAACAGTCTACGGCTTTGGTTCGGGTATCGGTTGGTTGCTAGCCATTGTGGGCTTGGCAGCCATCCGCGAGAAGATTGCCTACAGCAACATTCCGGCTCCGTTGCGTGGCGTGGGCATTGCATTCATCATTACTGGACTCATGGGCATCGCGTTCATGAGCTTCCTGGGCATTAAACTCGGATAATCGGCTATGATATTACTGGATATAACAACCACAGTCATTGCCAGTGCGATAATCTTCCTGATTATCACCCTGTTACTGGTGATTGTCCTGCTGACGGCACGTCACTATCTGGTGCCCAGCGGCAAAGTGAAAATCAATATCAATGGTGGCACCAAAGAGCTTGAGGTTGAGACTGGTTCGACCCTTCTAAGCACGCTACAAAGCCAGGGAGTGATGCTCTCAAGTGCCTGCGGCGGCAAGGGTAGCTGCGGCCAGTGCAAGGTCCAGGTCGTGGAAGGCGGTGGCCAAATTCTGCCCACCGAGACCGTCCACTTCTCTCGCAAGGAACAGCAAGACCACTGGCGCCTGGGATGCCAGGTCAAAGTAAAGGATAACTTGGAGATTCAGGTTCCCGACTCGGTTCTCAGTGTCAAGGAGTATGAGTGCACGGTGGTGAGCAACAATCTGGTGTCGTCGTTCATCAAGGAATTTATCGTGGCATTGCCCGAGGGTGAGCACATGGACTTCATCCCTGGCTCCTATGCTCAGATTCGCATCCCCGAGTATGAGATGGACTACGACAAGGATATCGACAAGGAGTCGCTGGGCGAGTACCGCGCCACCTGGGAGAAATATAATATGTTCTCGCTCAAGTGCCGCAACACCGAGCCCACGATACGCGCCTACTCGATGGCAAACTATCCCGCCGAGGGCGACCGCTTCATGCTCACCGTCCGCATAGCCACACCGCCATTCAAGCCCAAGGAGCAGGGCGGTGGCTTCATGGATGTGATGCCCGGCATCGCTTCAAGCTACATCTTCACGCTCAAGCCTGGTGACAAGGTGATCATGAGTGGCCCTTATGGCGACTTCCACCCCATCTTCGACTCCAAGAAGGAGATGATTTGGGTGGGTGGTGGCGCCGGCATGGCTCCGCTGCGCGCTCAGATCATGCACATGACCCGCACACTCAATACGCGCGACCGCGAGATGCACTACTTCTACGGTGCTCGCTCGCTGAGCGAGGTGTTCTACCTGGAAGATTTCCTGGAGATCGAAAAGGAGTTCCCCAACTTCCACTTCCACCTAGCTCTAGACCGTCCCGACCCTGTCGCCGACGCAGCCGGCGTGAAGTATACCGCGGGCTTTGTTGCCCCGGTGATGCGCGACACTTACCTGGGTCAGCACGAAGCTCCCGAGGATTGCGAGTACTACATGTGCGGCCCGGCAATGATGAGCAAAACCGTCAACGACTTGCTCGACTCGCTGGGTGTCGACCCATCGAGCATCCACTACGACAACTTCGGCTAAAACGAGCCAAGTATGAAAACAACCGCAATCACAAATTGCGGTTGTTTTTTTGCAATTACAAGAATTATTCGTAATTTTGCCTATCATTTTACAACTCACACTATGAATATTAAAGAGACCAGAAATGCTAGGCTTGGTGCGACGATGGTCAAGAACCTGGAGCGTCGCCACTTTGAGGCACACTACTGCCCTACCCGTCAGGAGGCGATTGAGTTGATTAACACTCTGATTGCCGATGGAAGTTCAGTGACGTGGGGTGGCTCGATGACCATCCGTGACATGGGCCTGCTTGACAGCCTGCGCCGTCGCCCGTCGCTGATGCTTCTAGATCGCGAGGGCCTTACCGACCGCGAGGAAATTGAAGCACTGTACCGCGAGGCGTTTGCCTGCGATGTGTTCTTGACATCGGCCAATGCCATCAGCGAGGATGGTGTGCTGGTGAACATTGATGGAAACGGCAATCGTGTTGCAGCCATCACTTGGGGGCCACGACGTGTGATTCATGTCATCGGCATGAACAAGGTGGCACAGGATGTAAAGGCAGCCTTGAAGCGTGCTCGTTCGACAGCAGCACCTACTAATGCTACTCGTTTTGACATCAAGACTCCATGTCAGACCGATGGTGCATGCCACAACTGCAACTCGCCTCAGTGCATCTGCAACTACATCCACCTGCTGCGCAATAGCAATGGCGCCAACCGCCATGTAGTCGTGTTGGTGGGCGAAGAGTTAGGATACTAGATTTAATGCACAATGCATAATGCACAATGCACAATGCACAATGCATAATGCACAATGCACAATGCACAATGCATAATGCACAATGCACAATGCATAATGAGTAATGTACAATGCACAATGCATAATGCATAATGAGTAATGCCAAATGGTTTTAACATGATAGAGGAAGTTGACAAATGGGTGTTGGCGATTGGTCGCCAATATGGCAGTGGCGGTCGTGAGATTGGCCGCTTGGTTGCCGAGATGTTGGGCATCGACTACTATGACAAGGAGTTGCTTCGTGCCGCGGCACGGCAAAGCGGAATGAGCGAGCAAGTGTTTGAGGCCGCCGACGAACGCAGCCCTCGCTTTTTTACCAACCTCTGGTCGTTCAACCTGGGCATGAACAGCGGTCTATACTTCATGGGCGACAGTCCCCTGAGCGATGATTACGCTTATCGCGCGCAAAGTAAGGTGATCATGGAGCTAGCCGACCGCGGTCCCTGTGTGATGGTGGGCCGCACGGCCGACTATGTGTTGCGTGAGCATTGTCGTGTGGTGAGTGTGTTCATCCATGCTCCCATCGACGACTGTGTGTTGCGTGTGATGAATCGTGGCGAGTGTGCCACCAGGGACGAAGCACGAGCACTGATTGAGAAGAAGAACCGCTTGCGTGCCGAGTATTACAACTTCTACACCGACAAGCATTGGGGCGAGGCGTCGTGCTACGACCTCACCCTCGACTCTTCGCTGCTAGGCCCGTGGAACTCGGCGCGCCTAATTTCAGAGTTTGCCAACTCAGTCGCGCACCAAATCGTTGAGGATGTGTGATTGAAGGGTGGGCGCCAGTTTGCGCCACTCCTTTGAGTTGAGATAATTCTTGATGACCTTGACATGCTCCATGCCGTGCATGTCGCTTCCCAACATATCAATCATTCCTTTCTTTGCCAGCCACAATGCTGTCTCGCGACAGTGCTGACCAAAGTATCCGGCCAACGACAATAGATTGACCTGGAACTTGATTCCCATGCCATGAAGATGTTCCATACGCTGATGACGCTGCGCATAGTAGCCATATCGTTCAGGATGAGCCAAGATGGGATGATACCCCTTCATGCGCAGGTCAAAGAGCAAATCATCGAGTCCCAACAGTTCCTGGTGAAACGAGTTCTCCATGAGGATATAGTTTCCTGGCATGGCAATCTGGTTGCCTGCGGCATATTGCTTATCCCAGAACTCGTCGATACGGTACTCTGCCGAGAGATAGAGCTGCATATCACGCAAGTCCTCGGTCTCGGCCACAGCCTGCTTGAGCAATTCAAAAGCGGGTTTCAGTGTCTCGGGAGTGTTCTCAAATGTCTCGGCAGTGACGTGCGATGTGAGCACGACACGATTGATGCCCATCTCCTTCTCTGCTCGAAGCATAGCCAACGAGTCTTCTACAGTCTGTGCGCCATGATCCACCCCAGGCAAGATGTGGCAGTGGACATCGGTGACATAGAAAAGCGTTGCGTCTTGATTCTTTTTCTTGAATATATTGAACATAGTAGCTTTAGAACTAAATAGAGTGCAAAATTACGAAAAAATGTCCAATGTGGGGCACTTTTTCACCGCTTATATAAAAAATAACGCAAAAATCGCAAAATATTTTTGCCATTCCGAAAAGTTTTAGTACTTTTGCACGCCATTACGAAAAAGGGCGTTTACCACCGCCCGCAAAACTCAATTAGTTAACTATTTAAGAGAAATATCGCAATGAAGAAAGATCTCCATCCTAGCAACTATCGCGAAGTTGCATTCAAGGACATGTCGAACGAAGAGGTTTTCATCACCCGCTCGACGGTCAACTCGAAAGAGACCATCGAAATCGACGGCAAGACCTATCCCCTGGTTAAGCTTGAGATTACCAGCTCGTCGCACCCCTACTTCACTGGCAAGCAGAAGCTGGTCGACACCGCTGGCCGCGTTGACAAGTTCCTGAGCCGCTACGGCGACCGCAAGAAGAAGAAATAATCTTCCTCTCACTAGCACAAAGCACCGCACAGATGATGTGTGGTGCTTTTTTCATACAAGCCCAAGGCTTGCATTACTCCAACGAGAGATGGAATCCCTAAGCGTTGAGCTGCTTGATGGCCTCGCTGACCTGCTTGCCGCCAGCTGCTGGGAAACGCTGCTGGACAAAGGCGAGGATATTGCGCATGTTCTTCATCTCGGGTGCAAGTCCCGACTCTTTCACGGCAGCTACAATCTCTTCCATACTGGGTTCCTTGGGCAGGTAGCTTTGCAAAATCTGTACTTGCTCGCTCAGTTCGGTCACATCACGGCCAGCGTCACTGAACGACTTGAGTTCGTCAGCCCAGGTTTTCTCCATCTTTTGCAGGATGGAGATTTCTTTTGCTTCGTTAAAATCCTCTTCCTTGAAACCTTTGCTGGTCTGGAACTCGAGGAACTTGGCTTTGATCATCTTCAGGACGTAGAGCCGGTTCTTGTCTTTTGCCTTCATTGCCTCGGCAATGTGGCGGTTAATCTCGTTGTGTAACATATGTAAGTAGTTAAAGTAGTTAAGTAGTTAAAGGAGTTAAGGAGTTATAGGGCATGACGTGTTGAGTTATACTTCGGTGTGGAGGTATTTCTCGGCATCGGGGTCGTGGTCGCAGTCTTTTCCAGTGTCATCGGCAGGCTTGTGAGGCGGCGGTGTGGCTGTGTCATCATCAGTGTCATCGATGCGAGGCAACGTGGGGGCGTTGCGGCGTGCTTTGCGCTCGGCAAAATACTCATGCAAACTGGTCATGTTGAACATGAGCAAACCGAGACCTGTCATCATCACAACATTGTCTTCGTGGTTTCGCCACCCATTGACAAACAGGATGAGCAGGCCGAACACGGTGACAATCAGTGGCAACACATAATACCATCCCTTGACTTCGACTGTCTTGCGCGAGAGGAAGAGGTAGATGATATGGAACAGGCCCAAAACGATGAGCAAGGCTCCCATGAAGATGGTCAACACACCGCTGAAAAGTTGGGGTTTGGCCAACATGATGATGCCAAAGCACAGTCCGCCAACGGCAGGCAGGACACCCAGATAGTCATTGCTCGCCTTAGCGGGAGTGTGCCTCAAGGCCACCACCATCAGGTAGGCTATTGACGGCAGCATAAACATCATGCCAATGATGCGCGCCACCCAGTCAAGCAGGTCAGGGTGTTTGTAAAAGATGATAAGCAACACGCCTGCCAGCAGCAGGACCACGTTGGTGAGAAGGTTGATACTGATATTCTTCATGAGTCATTATTTTTTGCAATGCGAAATTACTAAAAAATGTTCACTCGCACAAAGAACTGACGTTTTTTTTGTACTTTTGCCCTCACATTTCGTACCAATGAGTGCAATTCGTGCTTGCATGAATTGCCGAGTGCAGTCGAAATTATCTAAATTTCGTACCAACGAGTGCAATTCGTGCTTGCATGAATTGCCGAGTGCAGTCGAAATTATCTAAATTTTGTTATATGAACCATTATAGACTCCTTGCTATCATTAATCCCATATCGGGCATTGGCGGCAAAGCCATGATGCCCGCCCTAATATCCAACAAGCTTGATCCCAACAAATTTGACGTAGACATTGCCTTCACTGAACGTGCTGGCCATGCGACCTTTTTGGCTCAGGATGCAGTAGCTGACGGCTATGATATCGTGCTTGCCGTGGGTGGCGACGGCACAGTCAACGAGGTGGGTCGCGCCCTGTGCGGCAGCGACACCGCGCTGGCCATCCTGCCCTGCGGCTCGGGCAACGGTTTGGCGCGTCATCTGCACATCCCCATCAACGCCGAGAAGGCACTCGACGCGATGGATGGCGGTGTGTTTGACCACGTGGATTACTGCACGGTCAACGAGCAGCCATTCTTCTGCACCTGCGGGGTGGGCTTTGACGCCCAGGTGAGTTACAAGTTTGCCAACGAAGACACCCGTGGCCTCGTCACTTATATCAAGACCACCATCAGCGAGTACTTCCGCTACCGCGCCCAGCATTACCGCATCACCATCGACGGCGAGAGCCTCGAGGAGAAAGCCTTTGTCATCGCCTGCTGCAACGCGGCACAGTATGGCAACAACGCATATGTTGCCCCGCGGGCATCGATGCAGGACGGCAAGATCGACATCACCGTCATTCATAGTTTCAATTTAGGCGAGGCTGCACTGTTGAGCGCCCGCCTGTTCACCAGCACCATCGACCGCGACCGCCATGTGAGCATCTACCGCGGCCGCCACATCACCATCGAGCGCGATGACACCGACGTGATGCACATCGACGGCGACCCCGTGATGATGCCCGAAGTGCTCGACATCGTGTGCCATCCCGCAGGCCTTAAAGTCGTCGTTCCCGCCAGCAACGCAGTGATTTAAGCACAACTATCTGATTGTCATGTAATTACTAACAATTGCCTTGACATGAAATTTATTCTTAATTGCACCGACGACTGGGCGACGATGCCCAAGATGAAGATTATTATAAAGACCGCTATCTGGTTCGTTCTCTTGACAGTTGCGAGCATTGTCGCCATATTAATTTGCCAAATGGCTTACATGAGCCAAGGCATAGACCCCACCCAACTCACCAAGTTTGGAGGAGATGTCACCACACGAATGGATAAACCCGTATGGCAAACTGTCCTGTTGTTGTTAGTGATTGCTCCCATCGCTGAGGAAATCATATTTCGACTGGGCGTGTCGCTCAAACGGCAAGCTGTGGCTCTCTGGTCTGGACTGCTACCCGTCACCATAGCAGCCTATTTTTATGATGCCTACGCTAATTGGATGGTCATGGCCGCCACAATCGTCACCGGAGCTTTACTGTACTGGCTGGTGATGCACTTCACGACCGATGAACAGTGGAACCGATGGCGGGGAAAATACCTACGGCCCGTGATGTGGGCATCGGCCATCGGGTTTGCCTTGATTCACCTCAAGGCCTTCTCGGTGATCACTTGGATGCTGTTGCCCTACTGCCTGGTGACCATTCTGCGTCCTGGCCTAGTGGGATGCGCCATCACCTATGCCCGAGTGAATCTGGGTTTCTGGTGGGGCGTGCTATTCCATGCAGCCAACAATGTGCCTGGCGTACTGATGCTGTTGGCCATGAGCAGCCAGTAAGCTCCCCAAAACACGTGAGATCGATCAACACCATTCTATCGCGAAGCCCGCAAACCAATTAATTCTATCACGCGAAACGTCGTTTCGTTTGTTTCGCTTTTAGTTGCGGCTTTTAGCCATTTTTTGTAAATTTGCAGCGGATTAATTGACTGGATTATGCGTAGCGAGAAGCAACAGGCTGCGGCGGCAAAGAAGTTTGCCGAGAAGTGGCAAGACCGGGGATATGAGAAGGGCGACACCCAGTCGTTCTGGATTGAGCTGTTGACCGAGGTCTACGGCGTGGAGGATGCCAGCACATTCATCCGCTTTGAGGAGCAGGTGAAGGTAGGCAGCACCAAGTTTATCGACGCCTCGATCGACGCGACCAAGACGCTGATTGAACAGAAGTCGCTGGGCAAGGACTTGCGCAAAGGCATCCTGCAGAGCGACGGCTCTATTCTCACGCCGTTCCAGCAAGCCAAGCGCTATGCCGCCGAACTGAGCTACTCGGCACGACCGCGATGGATTGTGACTTGCAACTTCGCCGAGTTCCTCGTCTACGACATGGAGCGGCCTAATGGCGAGCCGGAGCAAATCTTGCTAAAGAACCTGGAGAAGGAGTACTACCGCCTGCAGTTTCTCGTCGATGTCAAGAGCGAGCATCTGTCGAAGGAAATGGAGGTGTCGATGGCAGCGGGCGAGATTGTGGGCAAGCTCTACGACGAACTGCTGGGGCAATATATCGACCCTAGCAACCCCGACACGCTCAAGTCGCTCAACGTGCTGTGCGTGCGCCTGGTGTTCTGCCTCTATGCTGAGGATGCTGGCATCTTTGGGCGCCGCGACATGTTCCACGACTTCCTCGCCGCCTATTCCGTCGAGGAGATGCGCAATGCGCTGATTCGCCTGTTCAAGGTGCTGGACACTCCGATTGCCGAGCGCGACCCCTATATGCGCGAGGATCTGCTGGCGTTCCCCTATGCAAACGGCGGGCTATTTGCCGACGAGCACATCGAGATACCTCGCATGAACGACCGCATCCGCCAACTGCTGTTGCAGAACGCCAGCCTCGACTTTGACTGGAGCAAAATCTCTCCCACCATTTTCGGTGCCGTGTTCGAAAGCACGCTCAACCCCGAGACTCGCCGCAGCGGCGGCATGCACTACACCAGCATTGAGAACATCCACAAGGTCATCGACCCGCTGTTTATGAACGACCTGCGGGCCGAGTTCGACACCATCCTCGAGGACAAGGTGGAGCGTAACCGCAACCGCAAACTGGAGGCGTTCCAGGACAAACTGGCGTCGCTGACCTTCCTCGACCCCGCCTGTGGCAGCGGCAATTTCCTC
>JAEEVE010000071.1 GCA_016290765.1 Muribaculaceae bacterium | reverse complement strand
GTACTGCGAAAGTGGGAGAGTAGGTAACCGCCCCCTGAGAGCCCTGGACACAATCGTGTCTGGGGCTCTTTTCGTTATCTGGCCAATTTGTGGATGAATAAAACGCGAACCTTTTAGCTTGCTAGCCTAAGGTTCGCGTTTTTTATTGTGGAACAACAAATGACTTTATGCCTCCTCTTCATCGGTGCCGATGGGAATCTGGCGCTTGAAGACTTCCTTGAAAGTGATGAGTGTCTCGCTGCGTCCCAAGCCCATCTTCAAGAACTTGTGATGGATGATGTCGAGCAGGTCGTCGTTGTTCTTGGCATAGAGCTTAATAAACAGGTCATACTTGCCAGTGGTGTAGTAGCACTCTACTACCTCGGGCACTGTCTTTAGGCGCTCGACCACCTCGTTGAACTTTGAGGGATCGTTGAGGAAGAACCCGATGTAGGCACAGGTGTGGTAGCCTACTTCAGTTGGTTCTATAAGGGATATGGAGCCATTGATGACTCCCATGTTGTAGAGTTTCTGGATGCGCTGGTGAATAGCGGCACCGCTTACGTTGCATGTGCGTGCAATCTCCAGATAGGGCTTGCGTGCATTCTGTGAGAGCATTTTCAGGATTTTGTAATCCAAGGCGTCAAGCTTTGCGTTTGCCATAATAGAGTAGTTGTTTTGGGTTAATAAGTGAGTTTTCGACCGCAGCAACAGGGTGAAAACGTTAATTATGGTGCAAAGTTACAAATTATTTTTGATACGGATTACAAACTGGCAAATTTTTTTCTTATTTTTTTCTATATTTTAAGCTTTCGGCTCCATTATCATATTATTTTATATTAATTTTTGTGCCAATTCCCCCCTTTGGGTAGGGACGAAAACTCCCCTCCTGATGAGTGGGGAGGGGAGTTTTGAAAGTTAGTGGGAAATCTTTTTACCAAATGATAGCGCGGTCGGCGGGGTCGAGCCACATTTTGTCGCCGGGCTTGATGTTGAAGGCGTCAAAGAATGTGTCGATGTTGCGCAACGTGGCATTCACGCGATAGCGGCCAATCGAATGCGGGTCGCTCTTGGTCTGCTGGAAGATGGCCTCTTCGGTGGAGTTCTCAGCCCAGATGCGGCCATAGCTCAGGTAGAAGCGTTGTGTGGGCGTGAAACCGTCCAGAGGCTGGTTGTCCTTGAATTGCTGAGTCTGACGGAAAGCGTCGTAGGCGATGCGGAGGCCGCCCTGGTCGGCGATGTTCTCGCCCAATGTCAGGTGACCATTGGCATGAAGATCCTTGACCAATACAATCTGGTCGAATTGTGCTGCAAGTTTCTCGGCAGCTTCTTGGAAGCGAGCGGCATCGCCCTCGGTCCACCAGTCAACCATATTGCCTGCCTGGTCAAACATGCGTCCCTGATCGTCGAAGCCGTGTGTCATCTCGTGGCCAATAACGACACCGATAGCTCCATAGTTGGTTGCGTCGTCAGCATTCACATCAAAGAAGGGTGGTTGCAGAATGGCTGCAGGGAAGCAAATCTCGTTGGTCGTGGGGTTGTAGTAGGCATTTACTGTCTGTGGTGTCATGCCCCATTCGTCCTTGTCGACTGGCTTACCGTGCTTGTCCAGATTGCGGCGAGTCTCGTACAGGGTGGCAGCCTTAATGTTTTCGTAGAGCGACTTCTCGGGGTCGACTTGCAGGCCACTGTAGTCGCGCCATTTGTCGGGATAGCCAATCTTGACAGTAAATGAGTTGAGCTTGACCAGCGCGTTGACCTTGGTGGTGTCGCTCATCCATGTCAGGCTGGCGATGTGTGCTGCCAGCGACTTGCGCAGGTTGGTGATGAGTTTCATCATCTTCTCCTTGCTGTCTTGGTTAAAGTAGCGCTCAACGTACAGTTCACCCACAGCCTCGCCCAGCAAAGCGTTGGGCAGGCCCTGTGCGCGTTTCCAACGTGGACGCGGCTCCTTCTGGCCACTGAGCATGCGGCCGTAGAAGTCGAAGCTGGTCATATACATCTCGTCACCCAGGTAGCTGGTGCCGTGGCCAATGACTTGGCCAGCTAGATAGTCACGCATCTGGGTCTCGCTAAGCGTGCTCATGAGCTTCTGTGCCACCTCCATTACTTTGGGTTGCTCCAGGATGACCCACTCGATGTTTTTCACGCCCAGCAGGTCGAAGTACTGCCGCCACTGGATAGCGGGGTAGTCTTGCTGCAGTTGGTCGATGGTGCGAATGTTGTAGAGCTTGTTGTAGTCGCGTGCCTCGGCACGACTCATCTTGGCTTGTGCAAACTGGTATTCGATGTCATAGATGGTCTTAGCGGCACGCTGGGCATCCTTCTTTTTGTAGCCGCACAGCATGAACGTCTTCACCAAGTAGTCGCGATAGGCTTGCTGGATTTTCTTGCTGTCGGCATCGGTGTTGAGGTAATAATCACGGTCAGGTAGTCCTGCGGTGCCAGCGCTGAGCCACATCACATTCATGTCACTGTTCTTCAAGTCGGTCTCCACGCCCACGCCAAAGAACGGATTGCCCAGCGTCAAGTGGGTCTTGGCGATGAATGGTGTCAGGTTGGCTTTCTTAAAAGCGGCGACTTCGGCCAGATCAGCCTTGATCGGTGCAGTGCCCTCGCGGTTCAGGCGGTCGCTGTCCATGGCTTGGTTGTAGAGGTCGGTCACTTTCTGGCCCACGGTACCGCGGGCATGCTTGGTTTTGGCCAGGTCGGCAAACAGTTCTTTGAGTTGTTCACGGTTGTTCTCGGCCAGGTCGTCAAACACGCCATAGCGCGAGTACTCGGCCTTGAGCGGATTGTTCTTCATCCAGTTGCCGCCCGCATACTCATAGAAGTCCTCGCCGGGCGATACATTCAAGTTCATGTCAGCGCGATTCACGCCCACATTTTGTGCAGCTGCCGTCATTGCGGCCACTGTCATGATGGTCATCATCAGTTTTCTCATGTTTATGGTTTTTGGTTTGGTCTTTGCAGTTTGCAAAATTACGAAATCTTTGTCTATTAGACGTGTGAAGGTGTAGAAAACTACACGATTCTTCTAAAATTTTTGTTAGCGGATACCTAGAATGCGGTGAGTCTGCAGTGAGAGGCGCCATGTGGGATGAGAGAGGACGGCCTCGACGCAGGCCTGAAGATTGTGTTGCCTCTCATCGGGGTTGTCAACGTAGCATGGTTGCAAGTATCGGTGTTTGGCCTCGATGTAGTCGTATTGACTCAAGTCTTGCCCCGTGTACACCACCTTGAGCTCATCGCATTGGGTGAGTATAGTCGGGACAAGGTCACCGCCCGTGAAAGCTGTCTTTGGTGAGAATGTAATCCAATCAATACCTCGTGGTAGTGGACGTGTGCCGTTGGTCTCGATGGCAATGTATTTGCCCGTCAACGACTTCAAGCTAGCGATAAATGCCTCGTCAATCCATAGCGACGGTTCACCACCAGTGAGCACCAGCAGGGGTACGTTGGGCCACTGGTTGACAGTGTCGGCAATCTGTTGCAGCGACATCATCGTGCCTTGTTCGTGGTGGGTGTCACAGAAGTGGCATCGCAGGTTGCAAGAGCTTAGCCGCACGAACACGCTCGCTGTGCCCGTGTGATATCCCTCGCCCTGCAGCGAGCAAAATATCTCATTGACCTTGACCATCAGCGCATCTTCTTGACGACGGGCATGAGAACCTGCTCCATCACAGCATAGCCAGCCAGATTGGGATGCACACCATCGTTGGTGTAGGCAGCGTTCATCGCGCTCCCATTCTCGGCCACCATTGGGGTGAAGAGATCCAGGTAGGTCGCCTTGTATTTCTTTGCCAAGGTTTTCAGCCGTAGGTTCAGGCTAGCTACCTTGTCGGCCACGGCAGTTACCGAGCGGTTCCATGGATAGGCATCGCACGGCAACACACTTGCCACGATGACCTTGAGCTTGGCTTGCTTGGCGAGGATGAGCATAGTCTCGATGTTGCCCACAGTGTTATCTTCGCGGTAGGGGCCGGCATTCTCGGCAATGTCGTTGGTTCCTGCCAAGATGACTACCACCTTAGGCTTCAGGTTGAGCACGTCGGTGCGGAAGCGTACCAGCATCTCTTGTGTCGTCTGTCCTGAGATGCCTCGCCCAATGAGTGAGTTGTCGCGGAAGAACTCGGGATGCATCTCGACCCAGTGCTCGGTGATGCTGTTGCCCATCATCACCACGCGCTTGCCCTTGTTGCGTTGCATGTTCAGTTCCATATTAGCTTGTTCGTACCGTCCAACCTGCGCAAAGTCGCGCCTGTCGCGTGCCACTGTGCTCAACGCTACCAGGCACACCAGCATAATGACTACTCTATAATTCATAATTTGAAATGTTTTAGTTGCCCTTCAGGAGGATGGGCGCATTATTCGTCGCGTTCATAGGCCGCCATGTTGTCACGGCTCTCCCACACCTCGGCACGGTAGCAGTTAGGCACGGTGTCGACAATCCAGCGGGCGATGTTCTCGGCGGTGGGGTTGAACTGCAGCACTTCGTTGAGGTTTCGGTGGTCGATGTGTCCGTGAATCATCTTCTTGATTTGCGTGAAGTCGGCCACCATTCCGTTGTTGTCAAGCTCTTTGCTCTTGCAGTAGATGTTAATCATCCAGTTGTGGCCATGCAGGTTCTCGCACTTGCTCTCATAGTCGAGATACAGTTGATGGCACGACGAAATCTCTAGGGTCTTTTTTACGTAGTACATATATTAATTGATCAATTATCATAGATGGTGTTATCTTTGATGCCGGCTTCGCGCAGGGCTTGTCGGCGCTCGGTGCAGGTACCACAGGTGCCGCAATGATGTTCTCCGCCCTTGTAGCACGAGTAGGTCTCGGCATAGTCCAGGCCTAGGATCGCTCCATGGCGCGCGATTTCGGCTTTGTTCAAGTGAGTGTAGGGGGCAAAGACCTCAACACCCTCGTAGGTCCCTTGTTTCATGGCCTCGGACATCGCATCGATAAAGCTGCCGCGGCAGTCGGGGTAGATGCTGTGGTCACCGGCGTGGTTGGCAATCATCACCCGCTTCAGCCCGTAGCTCTCGGCGATGCCGCAGGCAATCGAGAGCATGATGCCGTTGCGGAATGGCACCACCGTCACTTTCATGTTTTCGTCGTCATAGTTGCCGTCGGGGATGGCATCGGCACTCTCGAGCAGCGCGCTCTTGAAATACTGGTGCATGAAGTCAAGACGGATGATCAGATGCTTGATTCCCAAGCGTTGGCAGTGAGTGATGGCCCACTGGCGCTCGCGCCCGTTCTGTGTCGATCCATAGTCGAACGTGATGGCCATGGCTATCTCGTCCCTGTATTCATAGAGCATGGTGGTTGAATCCATGCCTCCCGATGTGATTAATACGGCGTCCTTCATTTTAATTGAGAATTGTGAGTTATGCATTGCGCATCGATTGGAGCAGCCTTGCCTGCACCATTGTCTGGTGGTCGGCGTCACCCCAGTTGGCGAATGGCAGGATGCGTATTCCGCCGCGTGGGTTGAAGATGCCCTCGACCTCGATATACTTCGGATCCATCAGCGCGATGAGGTCTTTCATGATGATATTCACGCAGTCCTCATGAAAGTCGCCGTGGTTGCGGAAACTGAACAGGTACAGCTTCAGGCTCTTACTCTCGACCATGCGCACCCGCGGGATGTAGCGGATGATGATGCGCCCAAAGTCGGGCTGGCCCGTCTTGGGGCAAAGCGAGGTGAACTCCGGGCAATCGAGTGTCACCAGGTAGTCATGTTCGGGATGCTTGTTTTCAAAGGCCTCCAGCACCTCGGGGTGATAGCCGAATTTGTATTCTGTCCCTTGATTGCCCAGAAGGGTCACCCCCTGCAATTCTTGTTCGTTGCGTGGCATAATGTTTCGTCTTATTATTTAGCCTACAAAGGTACGAATAAGCGAGCGAAAAGACAAATTTATTTTTTTTCGAGACGCGCTGACTTGGACCTATCTACTCGAAGGCGATGAGGAAGTCCACAAGGTTGGTGTTCTCGGGCAAGTTGAGTTTCTTGCGCAGTCGATAGCGCGCGCCCTCCACACCTCGCACACTCAGTCCAGTAAACTGAGCAATGTCCTTGGTAGACATGTTCAGTCGCAGCAATGCACAGAACCGCAGGTCGGTAGGTGTGAGGATGGGGTATTGCTCCTTCAATTTCTTGAAGAAGTTCTTGTGGATGAGATTGAAATTGTTCTGATATACTTCCCAAAAGTTGTCACTGTCGGCACTCTCGCCCAGCTGGCTCAACATTGCTGCCATGTCGTGCTGGCTGATAGATCCCTTGCGGCGCTTCTCGCGCAAGGTGTCGCGTATGCCTTCGATGGCTTGGTTGCGTGCCGCGGCATCCAGTGCGAGCGACGCCGCTTCGCGTGCCTTATCGTTAAGTTGTGCCTCCAACAGCTGCTGCTTTTGTTCGGCAATCACTTTATCTTGTTCCAGCATCTTCATGTCTTGCTGCAGTCGTTTGTCCTCATATTGCCTCCTCATCTGTTCGGCAGTCTTGTGTGTACGGTAGCGGACTAGCAGGTATACCAGTCCGCTGGCAATGGCAGCATAGATGGCCCATGCCCACCATCGAGCATAAAACGGCAAAGGCCGCGTGAAGTAATAGTCTACCGAGTCAATCACCTTGCCATCGAGTGTGCGCACCTGGCATGTCAGACGATAATCGCCGCAAGCTAGCGCATTATAGGTCATTTCTGGCTCGTCAATGATGTCCTCGCGGTCTACACCCCCACCCGTCAGGTGGAAACTGAACTGTAATGCGTGGTAGTCGTAGTTTGGGAATGACAGCAGCACGGTGACCGATGACATAGACTCGGGACGATGTTTCTTGTCGCCTGCCACTGGCATGGGCACCTCGTCACCGTCGCGGCCTGTTGTCGACATCGCGCGTATGGCAAGTCGTTTCTTGCGCTTATTGTACTTACCGATGTTATCCATCTCCAGCCGTCCTACTCCGTTGTTGAAGTTGAAGTAAGCCACCCCGCCTTGTACCGACACATTGTTCTTGTTGTCGTTACAGTCTAGCCCAAAGAAGCGAGCCGATACCGAGTTGATGGGGCGATAGCTGTTACCTTGTCGCTGCATCAGCAAGAAGCCGTCGCTCAATCCCAGCCAGAAGGTGTTGTCGTCGACCCTAGTCGCCGAGCATACTTCGCGTCCAAGGTCACCTAGATCGGTGAACTCCACGATGGAGTCTTTACGGTCGTCATAACAATAGAGACGCTTGCCGTGGGCAAACACCACGCGGCCACAAATCTTCATCACATGACTCATGCCCTGTACTGTGTCACCGCCCAGAACGTTATAGCGTTGGGTATTGACCTTTTGCAGGTCAGGAGTCAGGGTCAAGCGGTAGAGGCCATGGCTCATGTGTGCAACCCACACATTTCCTAAGTGGTCAACCTCAAATTCAGCCACTGGTGCATGGAAGCCTTCTAGCTCATGCGAAAACACCCATTGGCCGTTTTCCTTGACATAGACACGCATCACATAGTAGGTCGACTCAAGCATTACTTCGCGTCCTTGCAGTACGCACCGACGCAGACACGTGCTACTACTGTTTGCCCCCATTACTGGACCTGCTGTTGTACCCGACAGTGGGCGCAACCCCTCGTTGTTGCCCAGCAGTAGTTGGCCGTCGGCTTCGGTGATGTGCCAGTTTTGCCCGTCGCTGCCCGTGATACGCGTCAGCTGATGGGTGGGTATGTCATACTGCCACGCCGCTTGATTAGTAGCGATGTAGAGTAACGATGGCATGGGCTTAACAGCATAGACCATACCCAATGATGGGCTGCTGTGGTAGGGTGTGAGTAGTGTGCAAGGCGAGGCGGTATTGATGAGGGCCACACCGATATCTAGGGCTGCCCACACATTGCCATCGACATCCGCCATTAGATGGAGCACTGAGTTGTTGCTCAAACCGTTTCCCGTGTGGTAGTGCCACTTGAGACGGCCGTCAAGCGTAAGTCCATATATACCGCCCAATATAGTGCCCACCACTAGAGTCGAGTCGCCAGGCACAAGCGCGGCGCGGTTGACATTGGTCTGCCGCAAAGCTTCCTCGGCCTCGGTGCGCAAGGGCGTGCACTGTGTGCCATCGTAGTCGTACAAGCCATGCCACTGCGAGCACAGGATGATGTGCCCATCGCGTCCTGGCACGGCAGCAACGATATGGTCATCCCCCACTTGCTCTCGGCCAATGATGCGCTGGAGCTTGCCAGCCTGCAGGCGATAATAGTCACCTCCCTGCACTTGCATGAAAACCTTGCCGTCTACCTCATGCAGATACAGTGGCATGTGCGACAGGTCGTAGTGCGTGGTAACCTTTTTACCATCGTAACTGAACCACTCGGCAAACGATTGAAAATAGATGGTTCCATCATCGTCACGAACGATGTTCCAAATCTCGTCGTCATGACCGGCATAACCTTTAGGCCACAGCGAGGTGTATTGTAGGTGCCCATACTTGTCGCGCTCCATGTAGCCGAAGTCTAGGAAAGTGCCTACATAGAGGCGTTCATCCACCATCAGTAGTGAGCGTGCCACCGTCTGTCCAGGCAATGGTGTCAACGACCAGGTATAGCCATCAAAGCAAAGTATGCCCGATCCGTTGCCGATATATACCTCTCCATTGCTCCCTTGGCTGATATCCCAATTCTGAAGGGCGGCCTGGTAGTCCACTTTTCCGTAATTGTGAATCACGGGCATGAACGATAGGGCATACGTAGCTGACGGGAATGCGAGGCAAATTATCAATGAAAAAATATGAGTTAATAATAGGCGGTTATGCATAGTTGTGGTTATAAGGGTTTCGGTCGGCAAAGTTACAAAATTGTTAGCGATTTTCCAAATTTTTGGCTAAAATGTAATCGTAGTGGTGTAGTAGTGAAATATTTTTTGACATATGTAATTTGCTGTTAAATAGTTTGATAGTGTGTGGCGTCGTAGTAAAAAAGTAGTGCTCTAAATGGGCAAAGTAGTGTAATGGTAGTAAAAAATTTGCTCGCTATTGCAGGCGATAGTAATTTTGCATCCAGATAGCAAGACTTATCGATTTTTATTAACCATTAAAACAAAGCAATGGAAAGAAAACTACTCACACTTTTGCTTGTTCTCGCTACTGCCTTCGCGGGCATGCAGGCGCGTACAGTAAGAGGTACGGTCGTTGACCAGGTCAACGAACCGGTGATTGGCGCCACTATCCGTGTACTTGGTACCACGATGGGGGCAGTCACTGACTTTGATGGCAACTTCGAGATTGCCAATGTGCCCGAGGGAGCTACGCTGAAATTCACATTCCTGGGCATGCATGCAGTGGAAATGAAGGCCAGTGATGTGATGAATGTCCAGATGATGGACGACGTGACCAACCTCGATGAGGTCGTGGTGATTGGCTATGGCTCGGCCCAAGCCAAAGACTTGACTTCGCCTATCGCAGTTGTTCGTGGCGAGGAATTGTTGGCAACACCATCGGCATCACCCATGGCTGCCATGCAGGGCAAGGTTTCGGGTGTGAATGTCGTCAATAGTGGTACACCGGGTGAGGGCCCCAAGGTGCAGATCCGTGGTAACGGCTCGTTCACTGGTGGCAGCCCACTCTATGTGGTGGATGGAATGTTCTATGACAACATTGACTTCCTGAATGCCAATGACATTGCCGACATGTCGGTGCTCAAGGATGCTTCGGCAGCAGCTATCTATGGTGTGCGTGCCGCTAACGGTGTTGTGCTCATCACCACCAAGCATGGCAGCAAGAACCAGCCTGCCAAGATTACCTACAATGGTTATTATGGTATCCAGAAGGCTACTAACGTGTTGCAAATGGCAAGCTCGAGCGAGTATGCTACCATGTTGCTCGAAGCTAACTATGATGCTTATGTGTCGACCATGAAGGCATCGATCGACCGTTTCGGAGGCAGTTACAATGGTGATTTCCATTCTTGGACCTTTGGCTCAAATACCGACTGGTACAAGGAACTGCTGCGCACTGCCAGCATCACCGACCATAGCCTGAGCATTACTGGCGGTGGCGAGAAGGCTACTTACTCGCTGGGCATCAACTACCTCTATCAGGATGGTGTGATGGACGTCAAGAACTATTACAAGCGCCTGAATTTCCGCGCTGCTGTCGACTATGAGGCAACTAATTGGCTCAAGGTGGGCTTTAACGGAGTCTTCTCGAAGGGTCAGCAACAAGCGCCCAACAATGCCGCTTGGCAACAGGCATTCAACGCGCCTGGCATCTACCCAGTTTTTGATGAGAAAAACAATGCTAGCCCCGTGCACTACGGCTCGCCCGAGTCGGTTGGATTCACCAACAACTTCTACAACCCGGTGGCTACCGCTCACTATCAGAACAGCCGCAACGACATCAACAAGTATCTGACCAATTTCTATGCTCAGATCACTTTCATCCCCAGCAAGCTGAACTTCAAGACCAGCTATGCTTATGACTACACTTCGGTGCGCAATCGCACCTACATGCCCGAGTTCTTTGTGAGCAACAACCAGCACGTTGACAAGTCTTACGTAAGCAAGACCGAGTCGACCTACAACAACTGGATTTGGGACAATGTGTTGACCTATAAGGATACCTTTGGTGACCACAATCTGGGTGTGATGCTGGGTCACTCGCTCCGCGAGGACAAGTTTAGCAGCCTGTATGGCATCGGTTACGGTATTGTTGACGGTGATGATGCCTATAAGTACATCAGCCTGGGTACCGATGGTGATGCTAGCCGTGCCGGTGACGGTGGTACTCGTTACCGCAGCAACAGCTACTTTGGCCGTATCAACTATGACTACATGGGCAAGTACCTGTTGATGTTCACCTTCCGTGCCGATGGTACGAGCAAGTACCAGGAG